>JAGNDY010000008.1 GCA_018003655.1 Candidatus Nanopelagicales bacterium | reverse complement strand
CCGGAGGAATACGTCCGCATCGGCATTTCCAGAAAGTCTCCAAGCTCGGTCCAGTCAGCGATTTCCTCGTACTTGGCATCAATCTCTGCGCGGGTGTATCCGGCCGCGAGACCGCCAAGCATCACGTTTTCGCGACCGGAGAGGTTCTGGTTGAACCCAACGCCCAGTGCGAGCAAGGTGCTCACGCGACCACGCACGGTGATCTTGCCCGCTGTCGGCGGCAGAATCCCTGCGATCGCACGCACCAGGGTCGACTTGCCAGCCCCGTTGTTGCCCACGATGCCCAGCACTCGCTCGCGCGGCAGATCGAAGGACACGTTCCGAACCGCCTCGACTTCGCGGACGGCGCGGTGATTGCGGCCGAACCGAGTGATGGCCTTTTTCAACGTCGGTTTGCGTTCAAGAGTCGTTCGATACGTGATGTCCAGGTTCTGAATACTGATGGCTGGCGCCTCAGTCGTCGCGGGCTTGGACATGGACGCTTCGGAGCCACTGGACCCGGGCTGGGCGGCGGTCGCAGTCGTTGACGGGTCAGGTGCCGGAGACTCAGATACGGACGGCAAAGTCACGCTCCCTGGTAAGGAAGACATATGCCCCCACGAGGAATGACACGAGGGCCCAACTGGAAGCCATGATCCACGAGGTTGTGCTCGGCCATTTGCCGTAGACGATGGCGTCACTCCATGACCCGATGATCGCGTACATGGGGTTCAGGATCTCGATGGCCTTCAGGCTGGCAGGCACCTGGCTGGCGCTCCATAGAATTGGCGATCCATAGAGCCAGATCCGCAGCACGAACGGCAGAAAACTGGCGGTGTCGCGGAAGTAGACCTGGATCGTGGCGAGCAACATCGCGATGCCGGACACAAAGATCGTGAACAGCAGGAACAACGGAATCAGCGTGATCTGGGCCGGGTGGAATCGCACCCCGGACGTTGCGGCGATGACGATCAACACGGCGAAACTCGGAATGAATTCATTCACGGCCGTCTTGACGGTCGACAGCGGTAGCAGCACCCGCGGGAATGCGGTGTTGGTGATGATCTTTCCGGCTTTGACAACTGAGCGTGAGCCCTGCGTCGCACAGGACTGCAGGACCGAGAACAGGAAGAGACCACTGACTAGGTAGACAAAGTAGCCGGGCTTGGTGCCGCGGTCAGTCAGGATATTGACGAGGATGAAGTAGACCATCCCCATCAGGAGTGGATTCAGGATATTCCAGAGCTTCCCGAACAACGTGTCTCGTTGACCAGCGCGCACATTGGCCCGCGACATCTCGTTGAGAAACTCGCGCCTACGCCAAACCTCACGCACGTACGGTCCAAGTCGGGGCAATCCGGCCTTGTACGGCACATATGTGTGCAGCACGCCGGTGTAGTCGTCGTCAGACGGCGGGGCCTGGTCAACGGTTTGCGTCGCCATGCGACTCCCCTCGGTCAGCTCTGAGGTCGTTGGGCGAAGTCAAGAATCCGACTCCCCATGAACAGTGCATTGCAGCGAGCGCCAGGGGCACTCTCAGTCGGACCGAGGTCGGCTCGCCACGACTGACCACTGTACCTCCCAGCACCACGGCTGCCGAGTAGCCGAGCGGTGCCAGCCATCCCAGCCGTAAGAAGCGCAGGCTTGGCGAGGCCATGCCAAGCACACCGGCCGCGGATCCAGCGACGATGGCAGCAACGGCGGCGGGGGCGGCCAGGTATCGCAAGGACGCGGTTCCCTCGTGATGACGCATCAGCTCCCGGCGCCACTTGCCGTAGTGGAAATACTGGCGAGCCAGCGCTCGGACGTTCGCTCGTGGACGGTAGGCGACCCGCAGTTCGGGGGTAAACCAGACGGTCCCGCCGAGTTCGCGGATGCGGTGATTCATCTCCCAATCCTGGGCGCGGTCAAAAGCGTCGTCGTACCCACCCAGCGCCGTCAACGTGTCTCGCCGGAAAACGCCGAGGTAGACCGACTCGGCCGGCCCTTCGCCGCCTCCGACGTGAAACGACGCGGCGCCGACGCCCAGCTTGGACGTCATCGCCACCGCCGCCGCGCGCTCAAAGTCGGTGACTCCCGCAGCGGCCATCACGCCACCAACGTTGTCGGCACCCGTGCGCTCCAACGCCGCAACGGCGCGGTCGATGTAGTCGCTGGGCAACACGCTGTGCCCGTCTACCCGGACCACGACGGGATAGTGGACAGCCGCCAGCGCCGCGTTCAGGCCGGCTGGCGTGCGCCCACTGGGGTTGGTGACCAGCACAACCCGGGGGTCGAGGTCGGCAAGGCCTTGCGCGATCTGATCAGTGTCGTCAGTGGACGGTCCCAACGCGAGGACAATCTGGAGTTCGCCATCCCACGTCTGGTTCTGCACGGCGGCGATTGCTTCCGGCAGGTGACGTTGCTCGTTCAGCAACGTCATAATCACCGAAACTCCGCGCGGCTGCGGCGACGGAGGGAAGATCGCACGATCCTCGCGGTGGAGTTGATTAGTCATCGTTTCTCACGCTACCGGCCACCGGATCGGCGTGCCGCTCCACCGGACATGAAAAAGGCAACTTACGATCAGGGGAACCACTGCCCCTACCTGCAGCGTCGCACCGTCGCGGGGCTTCCATAGCCAAGATCACGATTGAGTTTGGGCGTCAGCCGCCCAGAACCTGCCACTGGCGCCCCAACCGGACGCAGAGGTCCACGCACGCAACAGGAGGAAGCCGAGAATGGCCACGGCCACGCATCGACGGTCCGGACGCAAACGCGGCCCGGCAAAGACGGTCGCGATCGTTGCCTCGGCCGTTGTGTTGGCGGCCAGCGGCATCGGCTACGCCGCGGCGAGCGAGGTTACCGGCCAGGTCAAGCACGTCACCGTGTTCGACGGCATGAGCGGGCGCGTTCCCAACGACGGCGGCCAGAACATCCTGCTGGTGGGCTCGGACGATCGCACCGGCCTTTCGAAGGCCGAACGCAAGAAGCTGCACGCTGGCCAGTCCGACTACGGGCGCCATACCGACTCAATGATGATCGTGCACATCGCCGACGACGGGTCGGTGGGCGTCGTCAGCATTCCGCGCGACTCCTACGTCGAGATCCCCGCCTACACGGACGCCGATGGCAACACCACCGCCGCGAGCAAGCAGAAGATCAACGCTGCCTACAGCATCGGCGGACCGCAACTCGCGGCCAAGACCGTTGAGCAGGCGACTGGCGTGCACATCGATCACTACGCGGAAATCAACTTCGCTGGCTTCGTTTCAATGGTCGATGGCCTCGGTGGGGTACCGGTTTGTACCAAGACAGCGATCAACGACGAGAAGTCCGGGCTCAACATCCCGGCCGGCAAATCAACTTTGGACGGCCCGCAGGCGCTTGCCTACGTGCGCGCCCGCTACTTCGACCCGAGCGCCGACCTCGGTCGCATGAAACGCCAGCAGACGTTCCTGGCATCGGTCTTCAAACAGGCCACCAGCCCCGCGGTCCTGCTGAACCCGGTTCGCTTGATGGCATTCTTCAACGCCGCTGCTGGCAGCGTGACCACGGACGAGGGATTCAACAAGTCCGCAATGTGGGGAATCGCGGCACGGATGGGCTCGGTGAGTCCGTCGTCAATTAGCTTCCAGACGGTGCCGATCGGCAGCGAGGTGAACGAGCCCGGAGTCGGCTCGGTCGTTACCTGGGACGATGCTGCGGCCAGTGCACTGTTCGACAAGCTCAAGACCGGCGACGCTCTCACCGGACCTGCCAAGGCCAAGTCCGAAACGGTCGACGTCGCACCGAGCATGATTTCGGTTCGAACCTACAACGGTTCCGACGTGTCCGGACTTGGCACCAAAGCAGGCACCGACCTTCGTGATGCCGGATTCAATGTCGTCGGGCAAGCAGCGAACGCCCAGACACGGACAGGCTCGGACACCGTCATCCAGTACGACCCTCGCTACGACGTGTCGCTCAAGACCCTGCAGGCTGCCTTGCCGAACGCCAAGACCCAGGCTGTCACCGGACTCGGTCGCACGTTCAAGGTGATCGTCGGCGACAGCTACAACGGTGTGACGGCCGTGACCGTTGCCGGTGCCAGCTCGGACAGTTCAGATAAGCCGAAGACGGCCGCTGACGACATCTGTGGCTAGGCCGGCCGGACCCCACCGAAGACCTCGTGCGGGCCGTACTGGCCGTATGCACCCGCTGCGCTCTCCGGTCGCTACCAGCTCCGGTTGCTACTAGCGCTTGGCGCGCAGCTTGGCGCCCTTGGCGGTTGCTTCTTCGTTGAGGCGGGCCTGAAATGCCGTCATTGCTTCGCGCAACTCCAGGTCCGCCGCGGCCAGAATCCGGACAGCGAGCAAGCCCGCGTTGCGCGCGTTGCCCACGGCGACGGCAGCAACCGGCACTCCGGCGGGCATCTGCACGATTGACAGCAGTGAGTCCATCCCGTCGAGATACCGCAACGGGACGGGAACACCGATCACCGGCAACGGCGTCACGCTGGCGAGCATGCCCGGCAAATGTGCTGCGCCGCCGGCCCCGGCGATGATGACCTGCAGCCCTCGCTCTGCTGCGGTGGCGCCGTATTCGAGCATCGCGGTAGGCATTCGGTGCGCGGAAACCACATCAGCCTCAAACGGGACCCCGAACTCCGCGAGCGCGATGGTGGCCGCCTCCATCGTCGGCCAGTCAGAATCAGATCCCATGACGACCCCGACGACAGGATTCAGGTGCTGCGATTCACTCATCGATCACTCCCGCTAGGTAGTCCGCCGCGTGGTGGGCGCGGATCAACAACTGCTCGAGATCGTCGCCACCCACGCACACATGCCCCAGTTTCCGCCCAGCTCGGGGTTCTTTGCCATACATGTGGACCTTCACACGTGGGTCTCTGGCAAGTACGTGCTTGTACGCGGCATACATGCTCCCGCGGCCGGTACCCAGGACGTTGACCATCACGGTGTATCGGTCACGAGCGGCAGGTGAGCCCAGCGGTAGATCCAGTACGGCCCGCAGGTGGTTTTCGAACTGCGAAGTAATCGCTCCGTCGATTGTCCAGTGGCCCGAGTTGTGTGGGCGCATGGCAAGTTCGTTGATGAGCAGGCGGTCACCGGTGTCGAAGAGCTCCACCGCCAGCATTCCGGTGACGCCGACGACGTGGGCGACCTCAAGAGCGATCCGTTGAGCCTCGATGGCCCGGTCGTGCGCGAGGTTCGGGGCCGGTGCGATCACTTCGGTGCACATACCGTCTGTCTGCACTGTCTGCACGACCGGGTACGCCACGGCTTGACCATGCGGAGACCGAGCAACCTGCGCAGCCAACTCGCGCACAAAGTCGACCTTCTCCTCCAACAGCCACGAAGCATTCGGTGCGAGTTGGGCGTCTCGCAAGACGTCGCGTGCCTGGGTCAAATCGTCGACGACCCACACCCCACGACCGTCATAGCCGCCACGGGAGGTCTTCATGACGATCGGCCATCCGACTTGATCACCGAAGCCAGCGAGCACGGCGATGGCTTGCTCGTCGCTCGCGCCGTGCGGGATGAAATCCCATTCCGGGCACGGCAGACCCGCTGCCGCCAACTCGCGGCGCATGGTGATCTTGTCCTGGGCGTGGATGAGGGCTTCTGGCGATGGCCGAACAGGTGTTCCGAGTTCGATCAGTTCCTGCAACAGCGCAGGTGGTACGTGCTCGTGGTCGAAAGTGATGACATCCACGCCAGCGGCAAACTCCCGCAGTGCCGTCGCGTCATCGTGGTCGCCGAGGAAGGGTTCCGATACGACTCTGGCGGCAGATTCGGCCGCATCGCGGGCCAGAACGCGAAGTTCAACGCCAAGGGCGATCGCCGCCTGCTGGGTCATGCGTGCAAGCTGGCCGCCGCCGATCATTCCTGCGGTGGGAAAGTCGTCAACTGGGGAGGGCATCTAGGTTGCCGCCCCAAACCCCTTGACCGCGATGGTGAACGCAGCGGTGAAGCTGTTGCCGGGGGTCACCCGTCGAATGGGAAAGTACCCGGCCAGCGGATCGGTCGGCGCTGTCATCGGCTCGATCGCCACCAGGTGTTGGTCGGCGGGGGCAAAGAGCACAGCATATGGATAGCCCGAGTCGTAGGTCACCGAGATGCGGTGCCTGCCGCCCTCGACCCACGCGGTCGTCCCCTGTGGCACGTCGCAATAGAGGTCGTCGTACGTACGGCCACCGACAGCCGGATCGCCAAGGGTGTCGATCTCCACTGCACCGTGCTCCACCTCGCCATTCGGAACGCTGCGGTCATCGAGCAGCGCGTGGTGCACGAACGGCCGGGCCACTGACCAATCCGATCGATCGCTGTTCGGTGGACAGAAGTACGGATGCCAACCGAATGCCACCGGCACATCCCGGTCACCGGTCGCCTCAACGGTCGTGGCGATGATGACTTTGCGGCCTCGTACCCGCACGCTCACACCCAGGCGATGGGGGAACGGGAAGGCGGGGAACGCAGGTCGTTTGGAATCGAAAGTCAGTTCGGCAACGAGCCATGCACCCTTGTCCTTGCCGGAATCCACCGCCTCGCAGTGAACGACTTTCCAATCAGGACAGGCCGCGAGCAGCCCATGAATCGGCAGGCCGTTGGCATCTTTGCGCACGCCGGCGATCCCGTCGGTGACCAACTCAACTCCGTCGAAGGTGGCGACTTCGAGCCGGTTAGCCCAGGGCGCGAGCAGGGGAATTCCGAACGTCTTGCCCGACTCGAGGTAGCCGGCCAGACCCTCGCGCATGCCGAGCAACTCGACGCCATCGAGGACCATCGAGACTCCGACCATGCCCGCACCGGGCACAAATACGACGGATAGCCCCTTCGAGGAGGACAGCGTGACCGCTTCCAGGTCTGGGTGGTCGGGCAGCGGCGCGCGTTCGACGGCGTAGGTGGTGGACATCTGCCTATCCTTGCGGCAAACCGAGGTCGCGGGAAATCAACATCCGTTGAACCTCCGAAGTCCCTTCACCGATTTCAAGAATCTTCGCGTCCCGATAGAAGCGACCGACCGGGAACTCGATGGTGAATCCGTAGCCACCGTGGACCTGGGTGGCAGCTCGCGAATTGTCCATCGCCGCGTTGGAAGAGTGGAGTTTGGCGATCGCGGCCTGCCGCTTGAATGGTTCGCCGCGTTGCATCCGCGATGCCGCATCGCGCCAGGCCAACCGGGACGTGTAAGCCCGCAGTTCCATATCCGCGATCATGAAAGAGACCGCTTGGTTTGCTCCGATCGGGCGACCGAATGCGTGGCGCTCGTTGGCGTATTTGACCGACTCGTCGACGCAGCCCTGCGCCAGCCCGGTCGCCAGTGCTGCGATCGCGATCCGTCCCTCGTCCAGAATCCGCAGGAACTGGGCGTATCCGCGACCACGCTCCCCGAGCAGATTGGCGGCCGGCACGCGCACATCGACAAAGGACAACTCGTGGGTGTCCGACGCGTTCCAACCGACCTTGTCGTACTCCTTGGACACGGTGAATCCAGGCGTTCCGGAAGGAACGATGATCGACGAGATCTCCTTCGAACCATCGGGGTTCACGCCCGTGACTGCTGTTACCGTCACGAGCCCCGTGATCGCCGTGCCCGAGTTGGTGATGAACGATTTGGAGCCGTTGATCACCCATTCGCCATCGATCAGTTCGGCCTTGGTTCGCGTTCCGCCAGCGTCGCTGCCGGCCTCTGCCTCTGTCAGGCCGAAGGCGCCGAGCAGCTGTCCGGAGGTGAGTCTGGGAAGCCACTGCCGCTTCTGTTCATCCGTTCCGAAACGGTAGATGGGCATGGCACCCAACGAAATGGCGGCCTCGAGCGTGATCGCCACCGACGAGTCAACGCGGGCGAGTTCCTCAAGCACGACGCAGAGCGCAACGTAATCGCCCCCCATGCCGCCGAATTCCTCGGGGAATGGCAGACCAAACAGCCCCAGCGAAGCCATGGACTCAACGATCGGGAGGGGGAATTCACCACGGGAGTAGTAGTCGCCGATCACCGGCGCAACCTCGTCGCGGGCAAACGCCTCGACGGTCTTTCGCAGGGCTTCGTGCTCCTCGGACAGCCGCAGATCCACGTTCGGTCCTCCTATGTGTTTGCTCTGACACGCCCAACCGGGTGAAGCACGGTGATCTGCCTCACGCGTCGTGCGCTTTTATCCTTGCACGCACGGGGTAGCCTCCTCATATGCCCCACATCCCTGCCGAGTCACAGGGCCCTGCCGTCGTCCAACCGCAGCCCCGCGGTCGCGTTGCGACCCTCGTCGAGTTGGGCCGCCTCAAGCTAGCCAGTCTCTGGCGTGAGGCCGCCAAGTTTGGCGCTATCGGACTGATCGCCCTAGTCATCGACGTCGGCTTGTTCAACTTGCTGATGTTCGCTGGCGGCGCGGGACCGATGGCTGGCAAGCCGTTGACAGCGAAAGTCATCTCCGTCATTGCGGCGACAACTTTCGCGTACTTCGGTAACCGGTTCTGGACCTTCCGCCACCGGGCGCGAACGTCCTACACCCGCGAATACGTGCTGTTCTTCGTGCTCAACTTCGTCGGGATGGGCATCGCGCTCGGCTGCCTGTGGTTCAGCCACTACGCGCTTGGTCTGACCAGCGCAATCGCGGACAACATCAGCGCGAACGTCATCGGCCTGGCACTTGGCACACTGTTCCGCTTCTGGTCCTACCGCAAATGGGTATTCCCGGAAGCCGAGATCACCAACAAGGAACTCATCCAGCTGTCTGAGGTGTAGGCGGCCCGAAGATCACCAAGTGTCCGTTCTTGCCCCTGAACACAACCGGTCTCGCTTTGAGTTGGTCCAGGGTCTGCGGCGACATTTGGTCCTTGCTCCTGCGAGTGATTATCACGTAGTCGGAGTTGTTGAAGTAATTCTGGATTCCGGCCTGGAAGTCCGGCGAGATGATTCGGTTGGTCATGCCCCTGCGCGCCTGTGGCGTGCTGTAGTACGAGCCGGTGAAGTCCACGACAATCGGGCAGTCGTTGTTCAAACTCGACGTCAGCTTGTTGACGATGGCGATTGTCGAAGGCCGGTCAGCCGCCACACACCGGCCACCCGCAACCGCGTCGAGCGCAGCCCGGGGCAACGCCCCGAACGCCTTGGGGGTGTTGGTGATGTAGACGGCAGAAGACGCGAAGCCGACAATCACGCCGGCGGCGACCACGCCTCGGATGACCCTTTGGAGTCGGACACCGGCGGCCACATCCCACAACACCTGCGCGAAAGCTCCCAGGACGAGCATGAGGGCTGGCGCTGCAAATGTTGGGTAGCCCGTGAAGAAGACCGGGACATACAGCAATACCCCGATCTGGACGGCCAGCATCACCACCCAGACCCTCGCGGGCTTGAACTTGACGAACGCCGCGATCGCTGCCAGCACGACGAAGGCGATCGCTGTGAGCACGATCGCGTCCTGGGTTCGGCCCTTGGATCCATCGGTGAACGCGTCCATGTTGAAGATCAACGAGAACCTCGTCATGATCGTCATTGGTCCTCGGTCACGACCCAACTGGTCCCTGACGATCATGTTGAACATGTTGGACGGTGCCGACAGGAAGAACGGCAGCATGATCACCAGCGCGGCAACACCGATGCCGAGCACGTACTTCAGCGCATCCGAGAATCGTCGAGCCGCCAGGACGGCGCCCAGCACCACCAGTACAGGTATGACGGCCCACAGTTTGGTCGAGATACCGATAGCGGCCAGGATTCCAGCCACCCACGGTCGCCAGCCGCCGACCTTGGTGTTGAACAGCAAGGCGAGCGAACCGACTGTGCCGAGAATGACAAACGGTTCCAAGAGCGTGGATCGCTCGGCGAAGACCACCGGGAACCAGACGGCGTAGAGCAGCGCCGCGGTGGTCGCGCCGAAGACCCCAACCGATTTGGCAACCCGGTAGATCAGCGCGGTGTTGAGAACGCCCAGGCAAATGACTGCCAGGCGCGCGAGGGCGAAGGCAGTCGAGTCGGAGGTGAATTCGGCCAGGAACCCGAAGGGCGCGAACGCGACCGTGCTGCCGGGTGGGTGAACAAGGACGAAGTCTCGGTATGGCATTAGGCCGTGACCAAGGGCCGTTGCGGCCGAGTAGTACACACCGTCGTCGTAGAGGAACGCAGCCCGGAATCCGCCCGCCGTATAGACCGACCAGACCCGAAAGAGCGCCGCGATCGCCAGCAGGTAGGGCAGCGGGGTCAGGAACCAACCGCGCAGCCGACTCAGTCGAGAACCGCCACCGGATTCGCCAGCCTGACCGGCAGTGTTCCCGGGCGTATCGCTGACGTCGGTGGGTGGGACGGACGCGTCAGTCGTGGTTTCCACGTAGGCGAGGGTAACTGCTCGAATCGGCCCCGCCGCGCCGCCATGCTGCCAACTGCGTGCGGGTCAGACCGGCGTCACGCCGTGTCGGCGACGGGAGAACGTCCGATCCTTGGTCGCCGCCGCTGCGATACGACCGATGAGTTGAGCGCGCAATTCCTCCGGTTCAACGATCGTGTCGATCACGAGTTCGCTGGCCAGCCGGACGATGTCGATGTCTTCTTCATACTCATCACGCTTCGCCTCGACGAAAGCGGACCGCTCAGTCTCGTCCTCAATCGCGGCAATCTTGTTCGCGTAGACCGCATTGATTGCGGCCTCGGCACCCATGACGGCGATCTTCGCCGTTGGTAGCGCGATCGTGGCGTCAGGGGCGAAGCCGGGACCTGCCATCGCGTACAGCCCAGCCCCGTAGGCCTTGCGAACCACTACGCAGAACTTAGGAACTGTCGCCTCACTAATCGCGGTGATCAGCTTTGCGCCGTGGCGGATTATGCCTTGCTTCTCCACGGCGGTCCCTACCATGAACCCGGGAACGTCGGAGAGGAAGATCAGCGGCACATTGAAGGCGTCACACAACTGCGTGAAGCGTGCTGCCTTGTCTGCTGAATCCACAAACAGCACGCCACCCTTGAACATCGGGTTGTTGGCGACCAGCCCGACGACTGCACCGTCCAAGCGGGCGAACCCGACGACGAGTTCCCTGGCCCAGTTCCGGTGAATCTCGAAAAAGCTACCCTCATCGACCAGCCCGCGAATGTAGCGCCGCATGTCAAACGCCTGCCGCTCACTTTCCGGAACGAGCGCTCGCAGATCAATGTCCTCGGGCTCGACGGCGTCGATCCGTGGGGGCTGCTTCTGCCAATTGTCGGGCAGGAACGACAGGTAGCGCGCGACGTTCTCCAACGCCTCCTGTTCGGTCTTGACCAGCAGGTGCCCGACGCCACTGTCAGAGGTGTGGACCTTCGCGCCACCCATGTCCTCCAAAGTGGTCTTCTCGCCGGTGACCATCTCGACCATCCGGTCGGAGCCCAGGTACATCGACGCGTTGCCCTCGACCATGATGACGATGTCGCAGAACGCCGGAATGTACGCGCCACCGGCGGCGCTCGGGCCAAACAACGCACACACCTGCGGGATCGAACCCGAGGCCCGAACTTGATTCCAGAAGATCCGGCCCGCACCGCGCCGACCTGGGAACAGATCCACCTGATCGGTGATACGCGCCCCGGCGGAGTCGACCAGCCAGACCATCGGAAGTGCCAACTCGTAAGCGCGTTCGATGATGCGCACGATCTTCTCGACAGTTCGCGCTCCCCACGACCCCGCCTTCACGGTCGAATCGTTGGCCATCAGGCAAACATGTCGGCCGTCGATCGTCGCGGTACCGGTCACCACTCCGTCGGCAGGCAGGTCACCGGCCATGACATTGGCGAACATTCCGTCCTCAATGAACGAGCCAGCATCCACGAGTAGGTCGATTCGCTGCCGAGCAAACAGCTTTCCTTTGGCGGCATTCGCCTCGTGGTAGCGCGCCGCTCCGCCGGATTCGACAGTCGCGCGCAGTTGGGGGACGGGCGGATGGGCTGGCACTTGTCAATCACCTCAGGGGTAAGCGGTGGCTAGGTCAGAGTCGGTGGTGTTGCCGATCAAGGCACGCCTCGGCGAGCCTACGACGCGCTACTCCCCGCGGGTCAACGACCATGCGCGCATCAGGCCGAAGCCTCGAGCCCGTCGCGGTCGCACCGCTTGGAAGTCGAACGTCGAGCCGCTACTTTCCAACTGCGCCATCGTGTCGGCATCAATGTAGGTCGAGGCTGGCTTGGCCATCGTGGTCAAGCGACTGGCACGGTTGACGGTGATTCCGAAAACATCGCCCATCCGTTGAACCACCGGCCCGGTCGCCAACCCGACGCGGATCTTCGGGAAGTCTTTGCGCTCCCGCAGATGCTCGTGCAGCCGAATGGCAGTCTCGGCTATGACATCTACGTCGGCATCGACAAAGAGGATCTCGTCGCCGAGGCTCTTGACTACCCGACCGCCAGTTGCGGCCACCGTCTCCGTGCTGGTCGCTTCAAAGTCCTCTACCAACGCGGTGAAATCATCGTCGGGCAGTTGCCGCGCGAGTCGAGTGAAGCCAACTATGTCGGCGAACCCGACCGTCAATTCATCGTTGAGGTCATCTCCACTGTCTGCCACGGCGGTTGCTCGTGCCGCGCTGGCCGCCATCTGGCGCCGCCAGGAATAGACGAGCAGTCGTTCCAGCACCGGCTTGAGTTGTCGGGACTCCTTCATGATGTCATCGAGCTCATCGCGCGGCAGGATTCCGACGGTCTCGACCATCCCGCGGTTTTGCATCGACCGACCAATCACTTCGGTTTGCCACTCAGCCAGCCGGGCAGTGCTCTGACCGATGCCGCGCGCGATGTCGATTGCTTCCTCGAAGTTGAGGATGCCCTTCTTGATCAACCTCATGATCGCCTTGAGCGCGTCGATGTCGGCTTGGGTGAATACCCGCTCATCCCCAACGTCGGCAAAACCAAGGGCGCGCCACATCCGTCGGGTGACGTCGAGATCGACACCAGCCGCATCGGCGACTTGTTGGCTCGTAAACTCCAGCGGACTGGTCATGATCTGCGCCAGAAAGTCCTCCGGCATGGGTCGCGGTCGTGGCTGATCGGTCACGAGGCGACCTGCAGGCTGGTACCGCCATCGCCAGTACCCGGATATGGCGTGCTGTTCCACGGTTGGGTCGAAGCGGCGACGGCCTGCTGGTACTGACGCCATGCTTGGTCGCGCAATACGAGCAGGTCCGCTACGACGCCTTTGACATCAGCAACCCCCGGAATAAGGGCTGGTTCGTGGGAGAAGTTTGTTCGAATCGCGACGTCACCAACGCCGAATAGGCGCTGCAGCGGGCCAGCGGTGTAACTGACATCCAGAACCGAGACCATCGGAATCTGCCAACCCTGACGACGTCGGCGATAGCGAATTTCAATTCGGTCGCTGGCCACGATCGCCCGCATCGCCGCCCACACGCGGAAACGCCGAATCACGAAGGTCCAAACGAAGAGCGCGGCCAGGGCTGCTGCCGACCAGAGCGCGATCGTTCGCTCCGGCTCACCCCACGTGCCGAGTCGAGCGATGAGGTACCCGGCCGCGACGGCGGCGATGAGCAAGCGAACGAATGTGCCCACCAGTCCGACCTCGTGTTTGCGCAGGTCCATGAGCTGTTCGGAGCTACCTGAGCCAGAACTCCCCGCGTACGCGCCCGGATACGCGGAGGTGGACATGGGCCTATCGTGACACGCTTTGACTGCTCGCGTCACCGCGAGGCGCGAGATGGATCGAGCCGCGCTACAGCCCGTTCTGACCATCGATGGTGTGCGTCAGCGGACGTGGACCACGTCGCCAGCCGCTATGACCTGCTGGCCCTTACCGGTTACATCGGCCACCAAGCAACCCTGGTCATCAGTGCGCAACGCCTGGCCGCGAATCGGTTCCCGGCCCGGCAGTAGCACCTCGATCTGCCTGCCGAGGGTCAGGCAGATTGCTTCGTAGCGATCCATCAGTCCACTGCGCCGGGCATCACCGTGCGCCGAAACCCACCGATCCCACAACGTGCGCGTTCGTATGATCAGATCCACCAACAACTGCGCCCGTTCCACCGGACCAGCGCCCTCCAGCGCAAGTGAGGTCGCTGCCGGAACCGGCAACCGGCCTTGGCTCGAGTTGAGGTTGATGCCCACACCCACCACGACGGCGCCTCCACTGCGCTCAGCCAGGATGCCGCCGAGCTTGCGTGGACCTGCTGATCCGTCGCTTGCCGGACCGTCAACAACCACGTCATTCGGCCACTTCAGACCCACCGGTACTGCGGGCGTTGCCAGCGATTCGGCAACCGCGATGCCGGCCAGCAGCGGGATCCAACCGAGCCGATCTACTGGCACCGTGGCCGGCGGTCGTAGGACTACTGAAAAGAGCAACGCGTCACCGGCAGCGCTTTCCCAGCTGCGGTCGAGCCTGCCGCGACCCTTGCGTTGTTCTTCGGCGACCACGACCGTCCACGCCGGCGCCCCTTTTGCGGCAAGGCCCATCGCATCGGAATTGGTCGAATCGGTGCTGTGCAGGAGGATCGGGACCGGTGCGTTCACGCCCGACAGGACCCATGCCCGCACCAGTGCGTCCTGGGACAGCAGGGACGGCGCATTTGGCTCAGCGGACACGTTGCTACCGTACCTAGGCTGGCAACAAGGCGTTTTGAGCTATCTCCCGAGGGGTCATATGAGCGCGCAGGAACTGTCCACCGAAGCATCCCAAGCACCTCAACCGGACCCTCACACGACTGCCGGCAAGCTCGCCGAGCTTGAGCGCCGTCGCGAGGCAGCGTCGAAGGGTGGCTCGGAAAAGGCCATCGAGAAGCAGCACGCGCGCGGAAAGATGACCGCCCGCGAGCGGGTTGACATGCTCATGGATGAGGGCTCGTTCGTGGAGCTCGACGCATTGGCACGGCACCGGAGCACCAGCTTCGGGATGGAGAAGGAACGCCCTTTCGGTGACGGCGTCGTCACCGGCTACGGAACGATCGATGGTCGACCCGTATGTGTGTTCGCTCAGGACTTCACCATCTTTGGTGGCAGCCTCGGCCAGGTATTCGGCGAGAAGATCGTCAAGGTCATGGACCTGGCGATGAAAACCGGAGTGCCGGTCATCGGCATCAACGATTCCGGCGGCGCCCGCATCCAGGAGGGTGTTGTTTCGCTGGCCCTCTACGGCGACATCTTTCTGCGTAACGTGCACGCCTCCGGCGTTATCCCGCAAATCTCGTTGATCATGGGGCCTTGCGCTGGCGGCGCCGTCTACTCTCCGGCGATTACCGACTTCATCGTCATGGTCGACAAGACCTCGCACATGTTCATCACTGGCCCTGACGTGATCAAGACCGTGACTGGCGAAGACGTCGGGTTCGAGGAACTTGGGGGGGCCCACACCCACAACAGCAAGTCCGGTGTCGCGCACTACATGGGAACCGACGAGGAAGACGCCCTCGACTACGTCAAGTCGCTGCTGTCATTCCTCCCAAGCAACAACACCGAAATGCCCCCAGCCGAACCGATTGAGGCCGATCTCGAATTCTCTGACGAGGACTACGAGCTCGACACGTTCATCCCCGACTCGCAGAACCAGCCCTATGACATGCACAAGATCCTCGAGCATGTCCTCGACGACGAGGACTTCTTGGAAGTCCAACCGCTGTGGGCACCGAACCTGCTTACTGGCTTCGGGCGCGTTGAGGGTCACCCCGTCGGCATCGTCGCCAACCAGCCGATGCAGTACGCCGGCACGCTGGACATTGATGCGTCCGAGAAGGCCTCCCGATTCGTTCGCACCTGCGATGCGTTCAACGTGCCTGTGTTGACCTTCGTTGACGTTCCCGGCTTTCTGCCGGGCACGGACCAGGAATGGAACGGGATCATTCGCCGTGGCGCCAAGCTGATCTACGCGTACTGCGAGGCGACCGTTCCCAAGGTCACGGTCATCACGCGCAAGGCCTACGGTGGCGCTTACGACGTGATGGGTTCCAAGCACCTCGGTGGCGACATCTCGCTGGCGTGGCCGACGGCACAGATCGCGGTCATGGGGGCCCAAGGCGCCGTCAACATCCTCTACCGCAAGGAACTTGCTGAGTCCGAAGATCCGGTGGAGGAGCGTGAGCGGCTCCTTGAGGAGTACGACGACACGCTGGCTAATCCGTATCTGGCCGCTGAACGCGGCTATGTCGACCGGGTGATCATGCCGCACGAGACGCGGTCGCAGATCGTGCTGGCGTTGCGCGCGCTGCGCACGAAGCGCGAGACACTGCCGCCGAAGAAGCACGGAAACATCCCGCTATGACCGCCCGCGGCACCGAATCGAACTCGGCGGCCGAGCCACAACCCACGCCGCTGTTGCGAATTGTCGGTGGTAAACCCAGTCCCGAGGATGTGGCTGCTGTCGTGGCGGTAGTGACCGCTGCCGCCGCCTCGGCAACCACTGGAGCAGAATCGGAACCTGCCGTTGCGGCGTGGTCACAACCGTCGGCGATGCATCGGCGACCAATGCCAGTGCCGTCATCGACTTCGTGGGTCAACACCGGTCGGCGGTACTAAGCGGTCGGGTCCGTCCTTCGCCACAACTGCGGCCACGGGATTCCGAACCCTGCTATCACCCGTCGTAGCCACGGAATTGACAACCCAATGACGTTGCTGGGATCTCCGACGATCCGATCCACGAATGCTGATCCGATCCCGTCCAAGGTAAAGGCACCTGCCACCGCGAGCGGTTCGCCTGTGTCGACGTAGGAGTCGATCTCCGAATCGGTGAGTTCGCCAAACCACACCTGCGTGGTTACAACCTCGGAGCTCTCGGTGTCCGTTGCCAGATCGATGACGCAATGGCCCGTATGCAGTAGACCCATCGTGGACCGCATGGCCCGCCACCTGCCAACGGCTTCACTTGCCGATTCCGGCTTGCCGAATGCCTGCCCCTGCCACTCAAGGATGGAATCGCAACCAATGACGATCGCCGTGCCCAAGTCGGGGTCGCTGGTCACGCTCCGCGCCACATCCGCGGCCTTGGCCCGCGCGAGTTGCAACGCCAGGGCCGGCGGGCGGGGTGCGTCGGCCTCGGTCGAACCTGACACCAAGTCCGCCACCAACGCTTCCTCATTGATACCGCTCACCCGGACCACCGGCTCAATCCCCGCAGCACGTAGAAGACCCCTGCGCGCAGGCGACGCCGACCCGAGCACTACTTGCCGATGCCCCACCGGATGGTCACTCACGGGCTGTGGTCGGCCAGGCTGACCACGCAGATGCCACCATGTCGCGCAACCCGTACTGAGCCGTCCAACCCAACTCGCGGTTTATCCGGCCAACAGCGGCAATCAGGGCGGCCGGGTCTCCCTCGCGCCGAGCGGTGGCCTCCGGATTCGCGTCGAAGCCCACGACCTCGCTGACCATGTCGATCACCTCACGCACTGAACTACCGCTTCCGGTTCCGACGTTGTAAGCGGTGCCCACGCCGCCCAGCGGTTGGTCGTCGCACAGATTCACCGCGCTGACGTGAGCCGCGGCCAGATCAACGACATGGATGTAGTCGCGGACACACGTACCGTCCGGTGTTGGGTAATCGGTGCCGAAGATCTTCGGGCGATCACCCGCAGCGACAGCTCGCAAGGCCAGCGGGACCAGATTGGCGACGCTGGTATCGCCGAGGTCGTCGCCGCCAGCCCCGGCCACGTTGAAGTAGCGCAACAGCACAAACGACAACGGGACTGTCGAATCGTGCCGGGACACTGCCGAGGCTCGCGTCGCCCATTCGCCGACGACTTTCGTTTCGCCGTAGGGCGAGGTGGGGATCAGTGGCGCTTCCTCCGCAACGTCCGGGCTGATGGGCTCGCCATAGACCGCTGCCGAGGACGAATACACAAATCGGCCCACGCCTGCTTCCTCCATCGCCTCAAGTAGCGCGATGACTCCGTCGACGTTCTCCCGGTAGTAGTACAGCGGCCGCTCCACTGACTCGCCAACCGCCTTTCTGGCGGCGAAGTGAATGACCCCAGCAACGTCGAAGTCGCGCATCGCTGCCGCCATCGCCGTGCGATCGCGAACGTTGGCCTGCACCAATGGAGTGCCGTCGGGAACCCGACTGGCCAGGCCGGTGGAAAGGTCATCCACCACCACGACGTCGATGTTCACGGCTTGCAATTGACGCAGCACGTGCGCCCCGATGTACCCAGCGCCGCCGGTGAGCATCCAGCGCGTCACGGTGTGATCTCCATGCGGTAACCGTAGCCACTTCCAGTCGGACAGTCTGTGCTGGAACGGCTACGCGATCGGCCCACGGACTGGATTCGAGCGGATGTTCGCTCTTTGGCGCTCCTGTGATTCAACTACTCTTAGTAGTCATTCGCCGAACCCTCCAAGTTTCGGGGTGCTGACTACTGTTCGCAACCTCAGTTGATGTGGCTTTCACCCAGACGGGTTGTTTTGGCTCAAGATGAGGGTTTTTCCGGCTCGGCGTCTCCACCGATGTCAACTGCTGCCGATGCACTAGATATGAACACGACATCACGGCATCAGGCACCGCCGGTGTTTCGACTACTGAGTGTAATTACTGGTGCCGTCCTCGTCGCCGGGTTGTCCGTTGGTGCAGCCGGTGGTTCTGCCGAGGCATCCTCGCCAACCGCCTTCGCGACAGCGGCGACAACTGCTGCCCCCGCGATCGCTTCTCAGTTTGTGACGAAGAAGCAGGCACTCAGCAGGAAGGCCGCCAAACGCAAGGCCGCAAAACGCAGGGCGGCCAAGCGCAGGGCGGCAGCTCGCTCTTACGCGGCCGGTGTCCCCGGCACTCCAACCGTCACCGCTCGCACCGACCGGAGCATCTCGTTGAAGTGGGGCGCGGCCGGCCGTGCGACGGGCTACGACATCTATCAAGGCGGCAACTACAAGGGATCAAGCGCGACAAATCGCTACACCGCCACGGGATTGTCACCGGCGACTTCCTACTACTTCCAGATCGTCTCGACCTGGAAGGGCGGCTACTCCGCCAAGTCCGGTGGCGTTACGGCGAAGACCAGCGCCGCAGCGGCTCCGGTACCGACTCCCACGCCGGTGATCACAAGCCCGGCTCCGGTTCCGACGACCCCCACACCGACGCCCGATCCGACGACCCCCACACCGACGCCCGACCCGACGACCCCCACCCCGACGCCCGACCCGACGACGCCCACCCCGGATCCAACGACACCAACCCCGACTCCGACGCCCAGCGGCTCGCTGCCCACTGGAAATCTTCCCGGGTGGACGTCCATCTACGGGGAAGATTTTCTGACCGATGCGCCGTTGGGATCGTTCCTGTCGACGTACTCAAATAGCGTCGGCGCCTACCCGTACCCCTGGACGGACACCTCGCGCAATGTTCGGTCCACGCCCGGTTACTACCACCCGGAGAAGACTCTCTCGGTCGCGAACGGCGTGATGGATGCCTACCTGCACTACGACGCGACGCTCGGCCGTTATCTGGTGGCCGCGCCAACGCCGAAGCTCCCGACGATGAAGTTCGGACGTTTCGCCATGAAGCTCCGCGCAGACAAGATCGCCGGATACAAGATCGCACCGCTGCTGTGGCCCGATAGCGAGAAGTGGCCAGGCGATGGTGAGATCGACTTCCCCGAGGGCGATCTCACGGGCGGGAATCTCTCAGCGTTCTCCCACTACGCCAACGCCAGTGGTGGCCAAGACTGGTTTGACACGCAGGTCAAGCACACCGACTGGCACGTGTACGAGACAGCCTGGTCGCCGACCAAGGTCCAGTTCTTCGTGGACGGGAATCTCGTGGGTACGTCTACCACCAACGTCCCCCAGAATGCGATGCACTGGGTCCTGCAGTTCGAGACGCAGATCAGCTCTTCGACACCGAGCATTTCTGCCGCAGGCCACGTACAGGTGGATTGGGTCAAGGCCTACTCGTACACGCCTGGTTCTTGAACTCCAGCTAACTGACTTTCAGGAATCGGAGCACGACGACCACAAGCCACCCAATCATCAGGATCGCGGTCACTCCCAGCAGTGCTCGGTGTCGCGCGTCGCTGAGTCTTCGCCCATCCACCTCAATCGCACTCGCCAGAGTCAGAACGCCGACCAGAATGGTCAGCGTGAGCCCGAACCAGCCGGAAATGATCACACTCATTCGGACTCACCCACCAGCGGCTTGCCGGCACCAGCTGCGCGGTACCGCTGGAAAGCCCACGCGGACAACGCGCACACCAGTGCGGCCTGCACAACAATCGTCGCCAAGGGCCGCAGATGGTCGACGATCAGGAACAACTCGCTACCGAGGATCAACGACGCCAGACCAGCACTGACCGCCACGGCGATCGCGATCGGCACATCTCTCATCCCCGCTACGAGCACGACCGCAAGGCCGACGGCCAACAGACTGAACGTCCCAGCGACGAGCAGTCCCACCCAAGCCGGCGGGTCGACGACGGCGGTCATCACGGCAAGAACTGACCACGCGACCAGCGCGCCGGCGAGCGCGGGAGTCCGAGTGAAGGGTTCGTGTTTGATCGTCATGGCTTCGCACCTGCCTTGGCTGGCTTCTGAATCTGCTGCTTGAGCAGAACACCCGATTCGTTCTTGAATACGACCTGGTAGTCGCCGGACTTGATGAGCTGCGCCACCAACAACTCGCCGCTGTCCGGCGGTAGATCTTGATTGGCCACCCCGTCAGCGACGGCTTGTTGGTTGATAAGCAGGTAGGTGCCCTTTGGATTGGTGCCGACGTAGGTGTTGATTGCCTTGATGTTCTTGAACGGGAAGTCAGCGATCAGGTTTGAGCCGTACTCGTAGTCGGTCAGATTTTGATAGGTGGCAGGTCCACCGATCGAGAAGGTCACTAGCGTCGCCCCAAGTGGAGCGACCCGGTAGAACTCTTGCTGGAGCGCAACGTCGGCCGCCGATACTCGCTCGAAGTCCTCGTTACCCCACCTTGCGAACAAGAACATCGCAAAGATCAACAGGCTCGCGACAAAGCTCAGCACCAACGTCGTCCACGACGGCAGTTTCGGTTTCGGCAAGACCAAGCCGGTGATCAGCATCGCGGCACCAGGCAGTGAGAACAGGAACACCCGCAGAAGTCCCTCGCCGCCATAGCTTTGGGTGGCGATAAGGAATCCGGGCCCAGCGGTCATGACCAGTAGCGGGACGCTCACCCGCTTGCCTGACAACCACATCCGAAGGGCACCGAGTCCCGCCAACCCCCAGACGGACAGGGCCATGATCATCCGGATTTGCAGCACGAATAGGTGATCCGGGCTTCCGCCGACCCGGTCCGTCGATCCACTGTCAACAACTTGAGCGGCATCGCCGATTCCGCCAAAGATCTCGTTCAGGTGCCCACTCCAGAAAGGCTCGGCGGCATAACTCAGCCAACCGATCATGATGACGCCAACCAGGAAGGGGAAGGGCCACGGCCTGAACCTGCCGAGTGCCGCAAGTGCCGCGAGCACGACGATCAGGACAACCGGGGTGAGCTGGTGACTGGAAACCATCGCGACGCTCAGGAGCGTGAGCAGGACCAGGAGCCAGGCCCGGAATCTAGTACTGGTCGGTTGCGTCGGGGGCTCGACCTGTCGGTCGCCTGCCCGAATGAGCCCGGCAACCCACCCCAGACCCCGAGGCGCAGGCAGACTCGCCCGCCGCTGTATCCAGCGAGAGAGCCGTCGGGGTTCACACCCACGCAGATATCGCAACGCTATGGCGATGATCGTCAGGTACAGAATGACCGCGACTGTTTGCGGCGCAAAGTAGTCCTGCCCCACCCAATCGGCCAGCAGAAAAATCAGCACACCCAACCACGGCGCTCGCCAGCCGGGCAGCGTCGAGCGCCCGATGCTGAGCAGCGGCGGCAGGTAGCACAACACCATCACGATCGGAGCCCACCGCAGGAACACCGTCGGGCTGGAAACACCAGTCACGTCAGTAAGCACTGCGGCACCAGAGAAGAACCCCGGCCAGGAGAACCGCGCATCATAGTTTTGAGCAGCTGTGCCGGTCGTCAGAATCGAATCGGTGATTCCCGCGTGCAGCCAGGCGACCGGGAACCTCGCCGCCGATTCCAGGATTGCGGCGGCGCCATGGACCAACACAACGATGGCAACCAGACCTGCGGCCAGCACCGCAGTGGGCTGTTCCTTGCTCCGCAGGGCCAACAGGACAATTGCGATGATCGCCACGACGCTGCCGTAGTAGATAGCGGGTAGCGCATCAACGAGACCCAGGCCAGCAATCGCGTTCTCGTCGGAGGTCGCCAAGCTCCAGACGCCGAGCAGCAAGGCCAGTGCGAGGAGCGCCAACGCGATGGCGTTGCGGCGCAGCCTCAGTGATGCCAGACCGGTGGGTTCGGTCACCGGCAAGTCCCCGCGTCTTGCCATCCCGCAGTCGCGAGCAGCCGTGACCGGTCGCATTGACCTGGCATTCCACTCGCCTCCCCACTTGAGACCGCGAGAACGGAACGGGCTCGATGTGCCTCGCCCGCGCCGTGCCACTTGCCGTGATCCGCACCCGCGTATTCACGGGCGCCCGTGAATACGGGTGAGGGAAGCCTAACCCAATGGCCGGACGACTGACCTCACGTTGTCACCTTGGCCCGTCGCGCGCGAAGCTGTCCGGTGACGTAGCCGTACGTGGTGATGGCAAGTCCGGTTGGCAACAGGATCGCCCGCGATAGGCCGGCAAGATCGCCCTGCAGCACCGCCCCCAGGTGGTTTCCGATCCCGGCAACCAACGTCTTGATCACGTATGAACGCTCTGCGCTGAGACCATCCGACGCTCCCACCACCGCAGTCATAGCTGCCTTGGACCGACCCTCGTGAAAGCACCGACTCGCGAAGTAGCGCAGATTCTGACGGGCTTTCGGGACGAAGTGACGGACAACGGGCGCGGTGTCCCGCACGATGTGAATATCGGGGATCTCCTGGCGCAACCGGATGCACAGTTCGGTCTCTTCACAGCCCACCGGCAGGGCACCCACCCGGCCGACCTCGTCATTGAACGTACCGATCACCTCGAAGACAGGTCGTCGGATTCCCATGCTCGCGCCGATGGGGTTGCGGATCTCGTCGCCAGAAGCAGGCAGCCCCCGGTAGTCGCAGCCAACAACCCAGTAGAACTCCTGCGGGAACCAGCGCGGCGCATGCCCACCCTCCCAACGAGGTTCCACCGCCCCACCCACAGCCACGACATCCTGCGACGAGGCGAAACGTGTGCGATAGGAGTCGATCCATCCTGGCAGCGGGAACGCATCGTCGTCGAGGAAGAGAACAATGTCGCGCTCGCACATCCCGATGCCGGTGTTGCGGGCACCCGACAGTCCTTGGGGTCCACCGTTGGCGACCACGGTCACTTGTGGGCCAGCCAGATGTTCCTGGCAGCGCGATAGCAATGCTGGGTTGTTGTCGATCACAACAATGACCGAATCCCGATCGCCGACCTGCGCGATGAGTTCACGGACACCGAGTTCCAGGTCTTGCCACCGGTCCTCGGTGTAGGCGCAGACAACAACGCCGATGCTTGGTCCGGTTGACTCGACATCGACCTGAAACGCCGACTCGACTGCTGTTGCCATCGTGACTCCACTTGCTCGTTTCGCTCGGTTCACTGCCACCTGGGGTGGCGATCGGTCCTGCGAGCCGACGGTCACCTTCACCAAGCGTCGCGCGGTTGTCGGTCTCGACGCCACTCAGGGAACCAAACGGCACGCCCGCGTACCGGATGCAGCGCGTTGGCAAGGCGGCCACGCGGCTGCCGCATGGCGAGTTGCAGAGCAGGAATGTCGGGCCAATCGCGCAGCGACCTGTCACCCTCCATAGACTGCGCAGGGCCACCAAACCGGTCTGTCTGGACAAAAGCAGCTAGGAGAACTCGTGCGCAAGGTGCTGATCGCCAACCGCGGTGAAATCGCAGTCCGGGTTGCAAGGGCCTGTCGCGACGCTGGCCTCGACAGTGTCGCGGTGTATGCCGAACCTGACCGCGATGCTGTTCACGTTCGCCTCGCCGACGAGGCTTACGCATTAGGCGGTTCCACTGCGGCTGAGTCGTACCTCGATTTCGGCAAAATCCTCGATGCTGCTGCCAAGTCCGGCGCGGATGCTGTCCATCCCGGCTACGGGTTCCTGTCCGAGAACGCCGATTTTGCCCAAGCTGTTATCGACGCCGGCCTAACCTGGATCGGACCACCGCCGGCCGCCATCCGTTCACTCGGCGACAAGGTCGCCGCCCGCCACATCGCCCAGCGCGCCGGAGCACCACTCGTTGCAGGAACTGCGGATCCAGTGTCGGGCTCCGACGAGGTCGTTCAGTTCGCCAAAGAGAACGGGCTGCCAATCGCGATCAAAGCCGCGTTCGGTGGTGGTGGCCGGGGTTTGAAGGTCGCCCGCGATTTGGAAGAGATCCCCGAGCTTTACGACTCCGCTGTTCGCGAGGCCGTGGCGGCGTTCGGTCGCGGAGAGTGCTTCGTCGAGCGATACCTTGACAATCCGCGTCACGTCGAGACCCAGGTTCTTGCCGACCAGCACGGAAACGCCGTCGTGGTGTCCACGCGAGACTGCTCGCTGCAACGCCGGCACCAGAAACTTGTCGAAGAAGCACCAGCTCCCTTCCTCAGCGACGAGCAGGTCACGGAGCTGTACCGGGCATCCAAGGCAATCGTCAAGGAAGCCGGGTATTTCGGTGCCGGTACGTGCGAGTTCCTGGTCGGCCAGGACGGCACCGTCTCGTTTCTTGAGGTCAACACCCGCCTGCAGGTTGAGCACCCCGTCAGTGAAGAAGTGTCCGGCATCGATTTGGTGCGCGAGCAGTTCCGCATCGCCGACGGTGAGGAGATTGGCTACGGCGACCCGCAGTTGCGCGGCCATTCCATCGAGTTCCGCATCAACGGCGAGGATCCGGGCCGCAACTTCCTGCCAGCGCCGGGAGTGCTGACCACTTGGCGCCCCCCGAGCGGGCCTGGCATCCGAGTCGATGCTGGTTTCGAAACGGGAGACGTGATCGGCGGCAACTTCGACTCGCTGCTAGCCAAGCTGATCGTCACAGGCGCCGACCGTCAGCAGGCGTTGGATCGCTCGCGACGCGCGTTGGCCGAGTTCGAGGTTGACGGCATCGCAACGGCGATCACCTTTGACCGGGTGGTCGTCGAGGACCCCGCCTTCGCGCCAGCCGATCCCGACGAGCCGTTCACCGTTCACACCCGCTGGATCGAGACCGACTTCGACAACCAGATCCCGCCATACGCCGGGGCTGGAGCGGACATTGCTGAGCCGCAAGAACGCTCGACCGTCGTCGTTGAGGTGGGGGGCAAGCGACTCGACGTGAGCATTCCCGCAGACCTGGCGGTTGGCACCGGCGGTGGAACCAAGAAGGCAGCAGCCAAGCGTGCGCGCGGCAAGAAGTCCGGTGGCGCGGCATCCGGTGATTCGGTGGCCACACCGATGCAGGGAACGATCGTCAAGGTTGCGGTTGAAGAAGGCCAGCAGGTCGAGGCTGGCGACTTGGTGGTCGTGCTTGAGGCAATGAAGATGGAGCAACCCCTGAACGCTCACAAGGCGGGCACGATCACGGGGCTCACAGCCGAGACGGGTACCACTGTGTCAACCGGGACCGTGCTTTGCGAGATCAAGGGCTGACGTTCATTGAAGGGTCGCGGGCGCACCCGGCGCGCGTTTGCGGGGCTCCTGCCCGCACTGGTGGTCGCTGTGAGCGTCCTTCCCGGGGTTGCCGCCGCGGCGGAGCCCTCGCCAACTCCGATGCCGCCGTTAGCGATCGCCATCAAGGAACTCCGAGCAGATCCGCCCCTCTACAGCGCCAGCGGCGCGCCGCTGCGGCTCAATGCTGCTGAACAGGCCCGCGTGCGAGCATCGATCGCGGCAACTCGTGCTCCGATCTTCGTAGCGATATTGCCCGGCGCTCGCGACACAACCAAGGTCGCTGGAACCGCCCGACAGCTTCGGGCCGGGGTCGCCAAACCAGGCACATACCTTGCCGTCGTGGGGACCGTCTGGGACACCTTCTCAACCGAGCTCGATGCTCAACCGTTGCTCACCCGGGCATTCTCTGAACAGCGCGATAACGGCACTGCGGCGGTGATCAGCCGGTTCGCCGAACTGGTTGGCCAGCACACCCGCGGCGTGGTTCCTCCACCTGCCGGTTTCCCGTGGATTCCGACAGCACTCGGCGCTGGGGTGATCGCGATCCTGCTCGCCGGGTACTTCATCGTGGAAAGGGTCCGAGACCGAAGGCAGCCCGAGACGACCGCGCCAGCGGGACCCGGTCAGTCAACGACGTGAAGCCGCCGTGCGGCCTCGGCGACCGAGCCTGAGATCGACGGGTAGACGGTGAATATCTGAGCCAAGTCATCGACCGTGAGGTGTTTGGCAACCGCAATCGAGATGGCGTGGACGAGGTCACTCGCCCGAGGTGCCACCACCACGCCCCCGGCAACGACGCCGTCGGGGCGGGCAACGAGCTTGATGAATCCGTCCTGGACTCCCTGCATCTTGGCCCGTGGGTTGGTCGCCAGTTGCTGCACGCGGACCGTTCCCTGGACCTCCCCAGCCACCACTTGTTCCGGCGGCACCCCGACGGCTGCGATCTCCGGGTCGGTGAATACCGCCGAGGAGACCTGCGCGAGTTGCAAGGGCGCGACAGCATCGCCGAACGCATGCCACATGGCGATCCGACCCTGCATCGCGGCGACGCTGGCCAGCGCCAGGACCCCGGTCACATCACCCGCGGCGTATACGCCCATCACGTTGGTTCGCGACACCCGATCGACCTCGATGTGCCCGGACTCTGATGTGCGGATGCCGAGTTGCTGCAGCCCCAGGTCGGCGGTGTTGGGGAGGGCACCGACCGCCAGCAAGCAGTGACTTCCCCGCACCTGCTGGCCGTCGGCGAGCGCAACAACGACGCCGCCTTCGGTGCGGGTAACGGCGACGGCGCGCGATCGCGAGCGCACCTGCATCCCTCGTCGGACAAACACCGCCTCGACAACGTCCGCGGCGTCAGAGTCCTGAGTTGGCAGCACGCGGTCGCGGGAGGAGATCAGCGTGACGTCCGCGCCGAGGGCCGTGAACGCGCCGGCGAACTCAGCACCAGTTACGCCTGAGCCCACGACGATCAGGTGCTCGGGGAGCTCGGTCAGATTCCAGACCTGCTGCCAATTGAGGATCCTCTCCCCATCGGTAGCGGCCCCGGCCAGTTCACGCGGGCGGGCGCCTGTGGCGATGAGCAGTTGGCTATACGGCGCGGGAGTTCCCCGGTCGGGCCCGTCAACGACACGCACTGTGCCGGGTTCGGACACATCACCACGACCGTGCAGCACGTTCACGCCATCGCGAATCAGCCGGGCCCTGATGTCGTTGGACTGGGCTGTGGCCAAGGCCGCGACCCGGTCGAATACGAACCGCAGGTCGACGCCGGTGCTCTGCGGTGCGATCGGCTCACCTTCGACGCGCACGCCCAGCGACGCGCTGTCGGCCGCCAGACTCGCCGACCGGGCGGTGGCGATGAGGGTCTTGCTCGGAACACAATCGGTCAGCACCGCCGCGCCCCCGATTCCAGTCGCCTCGATCAGCGTCACGTCGGCGCCCTGTTGAGCCGCCACATGTGCCGCCTCGTAGCCAGCCGGTCCGCCGCCAACAATCACTGTTCGCATCACGGCAGCCATTGTGCCGGGCCGCCAGCTTGGCGGCGGTCTAGGCTGTGCGCATGGCGTTGTACGCGGCTTACGGGTCGAACCTCGATCCGCAGCGAATGCTGCAACGAGCCCCTTTCTCCCCCGCTCGGGGCACGGCTTGGCTGGTCGGCTGGCGGCTGACGTTCGCCGGCGCGGATCTAGGTTGGGACGGGGCCCTGGCAACGGTTGTCGAGGATCCTGGATCGCAGGTTTTCTTGATGCTGTACGACGTAACCGCTCGCGACGAGCTCGCCCTCGACGAGTGGGAGGGCACGTCGCTCGGGGTATTCGTCAAGGTCCGCGTGCGAGTGCAGGCGCTGGACGGCGAGCACTCGGCGTGGTTGTACGTCGTTGACGGTTACGAGGGCGGTTTGCCGTCGGCACATTACGTCGGAGTCATCGCTGACGCAGCTGAAGCTGCTGGCGCGCCGGACGACTACACCACCGACCTCCGCTCCCGGCCGTGCCGCTCCGTGGACCCCTAGCCCGTTACCTTGCGGAAGTTACCCATCGGTATGGCTGTTTCCCGGGCGGTTTTGCAGCCATACCACTGGGTAACTTTTCAGGCTGTGGACGGATTCGGCGGCGGTAGACCAATTTCCGGCACCCTTGCGGAATGTTCGTCGGCGGCCAAACAGATCCGATCTGGACCCGAATTTTCGGCGCATTCGGGTCCAGTCCTTTCACTCTCACCCAGGCACACATGCTGGGTTTCACGCGCGCACAATTGCGAACTGCCGAGCGACGGGGATTAGTCGCGCGGATGCAACGCGACTCCTATGTATTGCCGGGGTTCAGCGAGACCGCACCGGCAGCTCGCGACGGTCACGTCCAGCGATGCCGCGTAGTTGCCCTCGCCGCTCCTGGATCGGTCATCAGCCATGAATCCGCAGCACTGCTTCACGGTCTGACCTCCGGTCGCCCGTCTCTTGCTCCCGACAACGATCGCGTTCACGTCACGATTCACAAGACCCACCGAAGCGACGCGACGCTGTACGACGTGAGCAGCAGCAGGTTGCCGCCGGATCACATAGTGAACGTGGACGGTCTGTTGGTCACGTCGGTCGCACGTACGGCGTTGGACCTCGCGCGCCGCAACCGATTGCCATTCGGTCAAGCCCCCGTTGACGCTGCCGCGCGGATGATCATTGCGCGCAATCTCACTGACGGTGAAGACCCACCGCCCTTGCGGGAATCTGTGCAGGCTCCAGCGCACCGCAACCGCGCAATTCAGGAACTCTGGACCACGGCCGACCACATGCGTGGCTTTGCCGGAATCGCCTACGCACGCGAAGCCATCGACCTTTGCGAACCCGCATCCGAGTCAGCCTTGGAATCGGTGTCGCGCTGGCAGATGCTGCATGCCGGTGTTCCGCTGCCGGGCATCGGCACGCTGGTCCGAGGGGCGAGTGGTTTGGCGTATTACGCGGATTTCCTCTGGGAGGAGTTCATGCTCATCGGGGAGGCCGACGGTGAGGGCAAGTACACCGATCGGCGCGTGCTGGTCGCCGAAAAGTACCGGGAAGATGACCTTCGGGCCGCTGGGTGGAACTTCGTCCGGTGGAACTGGCACGAAGCAGCCCGCGAACCCCACCTGATGCTCGACAAGCTCGCGATGGCATTCCGCGTCGCGGACTAGCCCCAACCCTCTGGAAAGTTACCCAGCGGTATGGCTGCAAAACTGCCCGGGAAACAGCCATACCGCTGGGTAACTTCGGCAGGGAGGAAAGGCGGGGGCGGGCTAGAAGGTGTCCGCGGGTTCGTAGTGGCCCCAGACCCCGCGCAGGGCGTCGGCGACTTCCCCGCCCGTCGCGCGGGCTGCCAGTGCGGCCTTCATCGGGTAAAGGCAGTTGTCCTCGCCCTCGGCCGCGCGCCGGAGAGCGTCCAGCTGGTTGGTGACCTCACCGTTGTCACGCTCGGCACGGAGCAACTCAAGACGCTTCACCTGTTCGGCCTCGATCGCCGGATCGACCCGCAGCGGCACGTACTTGTCTTCCTCATCCACCGTGAATCGATTGACGCCGACGACCGTGCGCTCACCGCCATCAATCTCCTTGGCAATGTCGTAGGCGGAACGCTCGATTTCGCTCTTCTGGAAGCCGCGTTCGATCGCAGCGACCGCTCCGCCCAGATCCTCCACTCGCGTCATCAAGTCCAGCGCTGCCGCCTCAACCTCGTCGGTCAGTGACTCCACGACGTACGAGCCCGCGAACGGATCGACCGTTTTGGTGACGTCGGTCTCGTAAGCGAGAACCTGCTGGGTACGCAAGGCCAACCGGGCAGCCTTCTGCGTGGGTAGCGCGATGGCCTCGTCAAAGGAGTTGGTATGTAGCGACTGGGTACCACCCATGACCGCCGCCAGGCCCTGCACGGCGACGCGTACAAGGTTCACCTCTGGCTGTTGAGCCGTCAGTTGCACCCCGGCAGTCTGGGTGTGGAATCGCAGCATCATCGACTTCGGGTTCTTGGCACCGAACCGCTCCTTCATGACCCGCGCCCAGATTCTGCGGGCTGCGCGGAACTTGGCAACCTCTTCCAGGAAGCTCGTCCGCGAGACGAAGAAGAAGGCCAACCGTGGCGCGAACTCGTCGACGTGTTGGCCTGAATCGATAGCCGCCTGCACGTACTCGATGCCGTCGGCCAGGGTGAAGGCGATCTCCTGCGCAGGGGTCGCGCCGGCCTCAGCCATGTGATACCCGGAGATCGAGATGGTGTTCCACTTGGGGATCTCGGTCTTGCAGTACTTGAAGATGTCGGTGATCAGCCGCAGTGATGCCGCCGGCGGATAGATGTAGGTACCACGCGCGATGTATTCCTTGAGCACGTCATTCTGAATCGTTCCGGTCAACGCCGAGCCCGGGATGCCGTTCTCCTCACCGACGAGTTGGTACATGAGCAGCAACGTCGCGGCGGGCGCATTGATGGTCATGGAAGTCGAGACCTTGTCCAGCGGGATCCCACCGAAAAGCACGCTCATGTCCTCGACGGAGTCAATCGCAACGCCGACCTTGCCCACCTCCCCGCTGGCGAGTTTGTGGTCAGAGTCGTAGCCCATCTGGGTCGGCAGGTCGAAGGCCACGCTCAGGCCGTTGGTGCCAGCATCGATCAACTCGTGATAGCGGCGGTTCGACTCAGCCGCCGTTCCGAATCCGGCGTACTGCCGCATCGTCCAGGGTCGGCCGGTGTACATCGTGGGGTAAACGCCGCGGGTAAATGGGAACTCACCGGGCTGGCCTAACTCCACCGCCGGATCCCAATCCGCGAGGACCTCGGGCCCATAGACCGGCTCAAACGGCAGACCTGATTCGGTGGAAGACGCCATAGCCAAGAGGGTATCCGGCACATGATCTGTCAGACGCCAACCCCCGGCCGGAGGACTCCGCGACGAAATGTGCCCAAAGGCACCAGGCCGGTGGGCGATCAGCAGCCGTTAGGCAGATAACATCGCCGTTAGGCCACTCCATGTTCGTTGTTCGGTTGCTGGCCCCGGGCGCCCTTGAAGTGACGTGCCCGCCCACCGAATTGATGTCGGAGGCGCAGGTGGCAAAGTCCGCTACCGGAACGCTTTACCGCGGCCGCGATGGAATGTGGTCGTGGGTCGCGCACCGGATCACCGGTGTGCTGGTCTTCTTCTTCCTGTTGGTTCACGTCCTGGATACCGCGTTGGTGCGAGTGTCCCCAGAGACCTACAACACGGTTATCGCGTCCTATAAGACCCCGATCGTCAACCTGCTTGAGGTAGGCCTGGTCGGCGCGGTTCTGTACCACGCCCTCAACGGGCTCCGGATCATCCTGATTGACTTCTGGAGCAAGGGTCCCCGCTACCAAAAGGTCATGCTGTGGAGCCTGGTCGGAGTCTGGGTGGTTGTCATGCTTCCCGGTGTGTATTTCATGCTGCAACGCACGGTTGAGTCGATGTTTGGAAGTGCCGCATGAGCGCGCCAACTCTGGACAAGCCCCGCAGCAAGCGGCAACTGAGCCGTGGCAACTTCGAGCTCTACTCATGGATGTTCATGCGGGTGTCCGCAATCATCCTGATCTTCTTGGTCCTCGGCCACCTGTTCATCATGAATATCCTCGACGGCGGCGTGCACCGGATCAACTTCGCATTCGTCGCCGGCCGCTGGTCGAGCCCGTTCTGGCAGATGTGGGACCTGACGATGCTGTGGTTAGCGATGCTCCACGGTGGCAACGGTTTGCGCACGGTCATCAACGATTACGCCAGTCGCCCGGGCACGCGCGTCACACTGAAGGTCTTGCTCTACGTCGCCACAGTCCTGACCATCGCCCTCGGCTCGATGGTGATCTTCACGTTCGATCCGAGCATCGGTTAAGGGGTAGTCGACGACTATGCAGACCCATCGCTACGACGTTGTCATTGTGGGTGCCGGCGGCGCCGGGATGCGTGCGGCCCTGGAGTCGGGACCCCGCGCCCGGACCGCTGTGCTCACCAAGCTCTACCCGACTCGGTCGCACACCGGCGCGGCACAGGGTGGCATGTGTGCGGCACTGGCCAACGTCGAGGAAGACAACTGGGAATGGCACACCTTCGACACGATCAAGGGCGGTGACTACCTCGTCGACCAGGACGCGGCCGAGATCATGTGTAAGGAGGCCATCGACGCGGTCATCGACCTGGAGAACATGGGATTGCCGTTCAATCGGACCCCAGAGGGCCGGATCGACCAGCGCCGATTCGGTGGCCACACCCGCAATCACGGCGAGGCGGCCGTTCGACGGGCCTGTTACGCCGCAGATCGCACCGGCCACATGATCTTGCAGACCCTCTACCAAAACTGCATCAAAGAGGGCATCGAGTTCTACAACGAGTTCTACGTGCTTGACCTGCTGCTCGACCATTCCGATGGCGAGCCCCGAGCGGCTGGCGTTGTCGCCTACGAGTTGGCAACCGGCGAGATCCACGTGTTCTCCGCCAAGTCAGTCGTCTTCGCCACTGGCGGCTTCGGCAAGGTCTTCAAGACGACCTCAAATGCGCACACGCTGACCGGCGACGGCATGGCGATCGTCTACCGCCAAGGCCTGCCACTCGAGGACATGGAGTTCTACCAGTTCCACCCGACCGGTCTGGCCGGCTTAGGGGTGCTGCTCACTGAAGGTGCCCGCGGCGAGGGCGGCATCTTGCGTAACGTCGATGGCGAGCGGTTCATGGAGCGCTACGCACCGACAATCAAGGACCTTGCCCCCCGCGACATGGTGTCCCGCGCGATGGTGCAGGAAGTCCGCGAAGGCCGAGGGGCGGGGCCACACAAGGACTACGTGTACCTCGACCTCACGCACCTGCCGGCCGAACAAATCGAAGAGAAGCTCCCCGACATCACGGAGTTCTCACGCACCTACCTGGGCGTCGACCCGATCACGGAATTGGTTCCGGTATTCCCGACTGCCCACTACGCGATGGGCGGCATCCCGACGAACGTCGAGACCGAGGTACTGCGCGACAACGAGCACGTCGTCCCTGGTCTCTACGCTGCGGGCGAGTGTGCATGCGTCTCGGTCCACGGCTCCAACCGGTTGGGCACCAACTCCCTGCTCGACATCAACGTCTTCGGACGTCGGGCCGGAACAGCGGCAGCGGAGTACTCGGCGACCGTCGACGCTCCCCCGCTACCCGAGGATCCCGCCGGTCGGGTCACGGAACTGATCGAGAATCTGCGCGATTCAGATGGCTCCGAACGCACCTCCGAGATCCGGCGCGCGATGCAAGAGACGATGGACATGAATGCGCAGGTCTATCGCAACGACGAGACCCTCACCCAGGCGCTGTCTGACGTCAAGGAACTGCAAGCGCGGTACAAGAACGTATCGATCCAGGACATGGGCCGCCGCTACAACACCGACCTGCTTGAGGCGATCGAACTCGGTTTCCTGCTCGACTTGGCCGAGACCCTGGTTCTCGGCGCCCTGGCACGCAAGGAATCCCGCGGCGGCCACGCCCGGGAGGACTACCAAACCCGCGACGACGAGAACTTCATGGTTCACACGATGGCCTACCGCGAGCCGGACTCCGAAGAGGTTCGACTGGACTACAAACCCGTCATCGTCACCAGGTATCAGCCGATGGAGCGGAAGTACTGATGAGTGCAACCACAGCTACCCCTACCGCCGATGCCCCCGTCGCGACCGATGTGCGCATCAAAGTGCTGCGCTTCGATCCAGAGAGCGGCGACGCCGCGTACTGGCAAGAGTTCACCGTCGCGTGCTTCCCGACTGACCGTGTCCTGACCGCCCTGGAAAAGATCAAGGGCGAGCAGGATGGCAGCCTGACCTTCCGCCGCTCCTGCGGCCACGGCATCTGTGGCTCCGACGCCATGCGCATCAACGGTCGCAATCGCCTCGCATGCAAGACCCTCATCAAGGATCTGAACACCAAGAAGCCGATCACCGTCGAGGCAATCAAGGGTCTGCCGCAGGAGAAAGACCTGGTGGTGGACATGGAGCCGTTCTTCGATGCTTATCGCGAGGTCATGCCATTCCTGGTCACCGACGGCCATCCTCCGACCAAGGAGTGGATCCAATCCGCTGACGAGCGCGCATCCTTCGACGACACCACCAAGTGCATCCTCTGCGCCGCCTGTACATCCGCGTGCCCGGTGTTCTGGAACGACGGCCAGTACTTCGGACCGCAGGCAATCGTCGGCGCGCACCGGTTCATCTTTGACAGCCGCGACAAGGGCCGTGACGAGCGCCTTGAGATCCTCAACTCGCAAGAGGGTGTGTGGCGCTGTCGCACGATCTTCAACTGCACCGAGGCGTGCCCACGTGGTATCGAGGTCACCAAGGCGATCCAAGAAGTCAAGCGCGCACTGATCCGCGGCACCGGCTGACCCCAACTGGTCCTTCGGGGTGGGCTAGCTCCGCGCTCGGTGTCAGACTGGGTGGGTGAGTTCGCCGAATTCCCCGCCCAGGGTGGTGGGAACGATCGAGTCGTCAACTGACGTCGCCGGGACGCTGGAATGCGTGTGGGACCAGATCGTCAGCGTCGACATTCATGCGGCCTCGCACCCGCTCGGTTTCCGGATCGCCGGAATACCCCATCCAGTTCGGGCTGAGATTGTTGCAACCGGCGTCGGCGGCCAGCGCATCGCCTACTTTGCAACGGGCAAGCGATTCATTCAACGCATTACCAGGTGGGTGCCACCGCGCGAATATGCGTTCACCTTCAACCCGGAGAAGGGTTTCAAGGTTCTCTACTTTTTTGATCTTTCCGATGGGCTGGTCCAAATCCCGGCGGGTTCATACCTGCTGACTGACCAGAGCTCGACCGCGACTTCGGCGACCAGGATTCGGCTGACAACCGAGTACTCGATTGATCGGCGGGTGGCGCTGCTGTTCGGTCTACCAGTACGCGTTTTCCTGCGCGGATTTCAGCGGTATCTGTTGACTGAGATCTCACGCAACGTCGCCTCGATTGACCAGCGCTCCACAGTCCGATGACGGCCCATCTGGTTGAGTCGATCACTATCGCAAAGCCTGCCCTCACGGTGTTCGACACGGTCCACGACTATCGGATCCGGACGCAGTGGGACACGTTGCTGCGGCGTGCCTACACGGTCGGCGGAGCGCGCCCGGCGCGCGACGTCGTCACAACCTGCGTGGCCCACTGGTATCTGGGCGGCTTGGCGTTCACCACGCGCTACGTGACCTTCAACCGGCCCAACCTCGCGGCGGTAACGCTGGTCACGCCCTACTTCATCTTCCAGAACTGGTCAGCATCGATCCGGCACCGCGACCGCCCCATCGCTGGGTCTGCTGCCCCAAGCAGCGAGCTGGTCTACACACTCACGTTGAGGTGCAGACCAGCTGCACTCGCCAGACCGCTGGAGTTCGTCGCGATCCGTTTGTTCCGAACTGAAACTCGCCGCCGACTCAGAGCGTTGAAGCGGTATCTGGAAGCCAGTTAGGCCGAGCTGCGGCAGCCAGACGACGAATCCTCCCGAAATCATGGGCAAGCAGGTCCCATCACCAGGTCCAGTGCTCAACAGTGTCAGACTTGTAGTCCTTGGCCCCAGATCCGACGGTAGGACCCATGAGCACACGTGACTTTCGGCTGCGCCGCGCCGTCGTGATCGTAGCTGCGACAGCGGTCGCATTCGCGGCCGGAATCGGTCCGGCTGTGGCCACGGCTCCGGCAGCATCACCTAAACCGACACCCAGCGAAGCCCCGGTCCGAGTGAACCTGCAGCCGGGCGCCCAGCCTGTCCCGAACATCAAAGCAGCCTCGTGGATCATGGCCGATGCGAACACCGGCGAGATCCTCGCGGCCAAGGATGAAAGTAGGGCGAGACCACCCGCCAGCACGCTCAAGACTCTGACCGCGTTCACCATCATCCCCCGCCTGCCGGGCACCACCAGGTATGTGGGCCGCAAGCAAGACGAGACTGCCGAAGGTGCCCACGTGGGCGTCGTGGCTGGCACGACCTACACCGTCAACGATTTGATGTACGGCATGCTGCTTCCGTCTGGGAACGACGCGGCGAGTGCGCTGGCAAACGCCAACGGTGGCTGGGGTCCGACGCTTGAACAGATGAACGCCGAGGCCCGCCGGCTGCAAGCGAACAACACCGTCGCCAAGACCCCGAGTGGACTCGACGAGCCCGGCCAGTTGAGCTCGGCGATGGACCTCGCCACCATCTTCCGCGCGGGAATGCAATTGCCAGAGTTCCGGCAGTACTTGGCCGTCAAGTCCGCGCAGTTCCCGCAACCGGTAAAGACGGGAAAGAGGTCCCCAGGCACCAGAACCATCTACAGCGAGAACCGCCTGCTGTTGCACAACTTTGCCGGCATCGAGGCAGGCAAGACCGGTTACACCACCAACGCGGGACGAACGTTTGTGGCACAGGCAACCCGTGGCAATCGAACCCTGATCATCGCGCTGATGGTCATCACCTCACCAACCGAGACCGCTGCGAGGAAGCTCTTCAACTGGGGCTTCGCCAATGCCGACCGAGTCACGCCGATCGGCAGCCTGCCCGAACCGCTCGCAGGCGCGCCCGCAGTCGACGCGGGCACAGCAACTGCCACACAGTCGGCCGACCTTGCGCGGGCGAATTCAACGTTCGACAAGTCAGCCAACCCCCTCACGACCCCGGGCAGAATTGCCGCCCTCACCCTCGCTGGACTCGTGGTTCTCGCATTAGCGATCACGCTGCTTGTGGCGCGAAGGAATCGTCGGCGGGCGAATCAGGCTACAAACGGAACGAAGCCGACCTTGTCGTAGACGTCCTTGATGGTCGCCGAAGCGATACCTCGAGCACGGATCGCGCCGTCAGCCATCAATCGCTCAAGCTCAGCGCGATCGTCGAGGAGTTCGGCGGTTCGTTGCTGGTACCCCACAGCAAAGTCGGCGACCACCTCGGCGACTTCCACTTTGAGATGGCCGTACATGCGTCCTTGGTAGTGCGCCTCAAGATCGGCCACGGACTCCCCGGTGAACGCCGACTGGATCGACAGCAGGTTGGATACACCCGGCTTGTTCACGGAGTCGAACCGGATCTCGGTTTCGCTGTCGGTAACTGCCGACTTGATCTTCTTGGCGATCTGCCCCGGGGGGTCAAGCAGGGCTACACAACCTGCTGGCAGCGACTTGCTCATCTTGGCGGTCGGGTCCTGCAGATCGAGGATTTTGGCAGTGTCCTTGACGATGAGCGGCGCAGGAACAACGAAGGTTTGGCCAAAGCGGGAATTGAATCGTCCTGCCAGATCGCGGGTCAACTCCAAGTGCTGGCGTTGGTCTTCGCCAACCGGGACGCCGGCGGCCTGGTAAACGAGGATGTCCGCCGCCTGCAGAACCGGGTAGGTGAACAGGCCCACGGTTGTGGCGCCCGCACCTTCGCGGCCGGACTTGTCCTTGAACTGGGTCATCCGCGCCGCCTCGCCGTAGCCGGTGATGCAACTGAGGACCCAGGCCAACTGCGCGTGTTCGGGTACGTGGCTCTGCACAAACAGCGTCGCCCGCTTCGGATCGACTCCAGCCGCGATCAACTGCGCGTAGGAACCCAGCGTTCGTGCGCGCAGCAACGCGGGGTCGTGCTCAACCGTGATCGCGTGCTGATCGACCACGCAATAGAAGGCATCGTGGGTATTTTGCAGATCAACCCAGTACCGCAACGCACCCAGATAATTGCCGATATGGAAGGAATCGGCAGTCGGTTGGATTCCTGACAGGACGCGGTCGCTGGCCGGTTTGAACATGGGCGTCATTCTCGCACCGGGTCCTGCGGTGAATCTGTTTCGGTCGGCGATTGTGCCGGGCTGCGGGGCGCAGCTGGTCGGACGCGGATTCGTGCGGCACGCAGTCCGTCGAGGTCCGCAACTACCAACTGGCAGCCCGGACCGGCCACGATGTCACCTACCTCCGGTAACCGGCCCAGGACGGACATCACGTAGCCAGCGACTGTCTCGTAGGGGCCATCGGGCAAATGGATGCCTGTGCTGTCGAGGAAATCATCGAGGTTGTCCAAGCCGTCCACGTCAATCTCCGTCGTGAACCCCGGCGCGTTCCGGTCGCCGATCGCGTCCTCGTCGTACTCGTCGCGAATATCGCCGACTAGCTCCTCGACCAGATCCTCCAGGGTGACGATCCCGGCGGTGCCACCGAATTCGTCGACGACGATTGCCATGTGCTGATGCTCGTCGCGCATCGTCTGCAGCGCTGGCAAAACCCGCTTACTCCACGGGAAGCGCGCCACCTCACGCGCCAGCTTCTCCACTCGCAGATTGCTACGCACCACGGCCGGGTTGAGGACGTCGCGAACGTGAACGAAACCGATCACGTCGTCGGCCGAACCGTGGATGATCGGATAACGCGAGTGCGGCAATTGGATGACGTGCTGTGCGACTGTTGCGACCGGTGTTGAGTCTTCCAGAAAGTCCACCTCGGTCCGAGGCACCATCACCTCCCGCAACTCTCGGTCGGCGACGTCGAAGATGTCGTCGATCATCGCCCGTTCAGTGTCGGAAAAGCCCGAGTGCGACGCTACGAGTCGCCGCAACTCCTCGTTTGTCATGGCCGTCTTGTTCGCATCCGGATCCAAGCCAAGGAGCCGAACGAACACGTTTGTGGAAACCGACAGCAACCAGATGAACGGTCGCGAGATTCGTGCCAACCAGTCGACCGGCGTGGTCAACGTGAGCGCGACGGACTCAGTCCGTTGCAGAGCAATCCGCTTGGGGACCAACTCCCCCAACACCAGGGAGATGTAGGCGATCAGCATCGTCACCAGCAGGAACGACAACGTCTCGGCAATGCCCGTGGAGAGTCCGAGGTCCACAAACAACGGACTGACGTAGGGCACGATTCGGGCGGACCCGTAGCCGGCCGAGATGAACCCGGTGAGCGTCACCCCCACTTGCACTGCCGCGAGGAAGCGGTTGGGATTGGCGGTCAGTGTTGCCAGGCGTGCACCGCGTTTGCCTTTGGTGGTCGCCAACCGGCTGATCTGACTCTCTCGCAAGGTGACGAGCGCGGTCTCCGCAGCGGCAAAGAAGCCGCCGATGATCGAAAAGGCAATGATCACAACAACGCTGGCAAGCACCTCACTCATTGGCGCTACTCGCTTCGAACGTAACCACGACCGGCGAGTGGTCGCTCCACCGCTCGGCGTAGCTGGCGGCCCGACCGACCGTCAGTGACGTCAT
>JAGNDY010000007.1 GCA_018003655.1 Candidatus Nanopelagicales bacterium | reverse complement strand
GGGCCTTCCTTGCGCAGGTACATCACAACTGGTTCGTCGTGCTCGGAAGAGACGACGAGTTCCTTGATGTTGAGGATGATCTCCACGACATCTTCGGTCACACCAGGGATGGTCGAGAACTCGTGCAGGACACCGTCAACGCGGATTCCGGTGACCGCAGCCCCCGGGATCGATGACAGCAGGGTGCGTCGCATCGAGTTACCGAGCGTGTACCCGAAGCCAGGCTCCAAGGGCTCGAGGATGAACTTCGATCGGTGGTCGGAGACCGACTGTTCGATCAAACTTGGTCGTTGTGCAATAAGCACGGCTGTTCCCTCCTGCGGCGTCCGCTATTTGACGCCGAGATATCTGACTACTTCGAGTAGAGCTCGACGATGAGCTGTTCTTGCACCTGAGTGTCGATCTGTTCCCTGGTGGGGAGTTGGTGAACCAGCACGCGCATCCGGTTGGGGATGACCTCAAGCCAGCCGGGCACCGTGTGCTCGTCAGCTTCTGCGTGGGCGACCACGAACGGAGTCATCTCGCGGGACTTGCTGCGAACCTCAACGATGTCGTTGGGCGTCACGCGGTAGGACGGGATGTCGACCTTCTTGCCGTTCACGGTGATGTGACCGTGACGGACAAGTTGGCGAGCCATGTCGCGGCTCTTGCCGAACCCGGCGCGGAACACGACGTTGTCCAGGCGACTCTCCAGGATGGTCAACAGGTTCTCACCGGTCTTGCCCTGGTGTCGGTTTGCCTCGTCGTAGTAGTTGCGGAACTGCTTCTCCAAGACGCCGTAAATGCGCGCGCACTTCTGCTTCTCGCGCATCTGCAGCAGGAACTCGCTCTCCTTGGTGCGGGCACGACCGTGCTCGCCCGGAGGGTAGGGCCGCTTCTCGATCGGACATTTGTCCGTCTCGCACTTGGAACCCTTGAGGAACAGTTTTGTCTTTTCCCGGCGGCAGCGTTTGCAGTCCGGGCCGGTGTAGCGGGCCATCCTTCGCTATCTCCTTCAGCTCAGACTCGGCGCCGCTTGGGAGGGCGGCAGCCATTGTGTGGAATGGGGGTCACATCGGCGATCGCGCCAACCTCAAGGCCAGTGGCCTGCAGCGAGCGGATCGCAGTCTCACGGCCTGAGCCGGGACCTTTCACAAACACGTCAACCTTGCGCATGCCGTGTTCCATCGCCCGGCGGGCAGCGGCTTCAGCGGCCTGCTGCGCGGCGTACGGGGTCGACTTACGCGAACCCTTGAAGCCGACCTGGCCGCTGGAGGACCAAGCGACCACGGCACCCGACGGATCGGTGATTGACACAATCGTGTTGTTGAACGTGCTCTTGATGTGAGCTTGGCCGTAGGCCACGTTCTTCTTCTCTTTGCGCCGGACCTTCTTGGCGCCCTTATTTGCTGGAGGCATTCGCCTGATTTCTCCTGAGTGGGTCTTTGTTCGCGGCTGCAACCGCGAGGGTTAGTTGGCTGAGGGGGTTTTCGCTAGACCTTCTTCTTGCCTGCGACGGTCTTGCGCGGTCCCTTGCGAGTGCGCGCGTTGGTGTGGGTACGTTGCCCACGAACTGGCATGCCACGACGGTGGCGAATGCCTTGGTAGGAGCCGATCTCGACCTTGCGGCGGATGTCGCCCTGCACCTCGCGGCGCAGGTCACCCTCGGTCTGGAAGTTCGCGTCGATGTAATCGCGAAGCAGGATGAGATCAGGCTCGGGGAGATCCTTGACGCGAATGTTGCCATCCACACCAGTCGCTGCGAGTGCTTGCCGGGCGCGAGAACGGCCAATGCCGAAAATCGCGGTGAGCGCTACCTCAAGCCGCTTGTCGCGGGGGAGGTCGACGCCAACTAAACGTGCCATGTGAAGGCGGTTCCTACTTCCTGTAATGGGCGAAGGTATCGGTCACGGCATCGCTCCTGCCCGCCTGGGCAGGTCCTCGGCCTTCGCACCGAGGGTGGCGTCCTCCCGGATTGGCGCCCGGACGGGGTCGGATGTCGCGTATTCAGTTGTTGCTATTTCTTCGTCGTGCTTAGCCCTGCCGTTGCTTGTGGCGGGGGTTCTCGCAGATCACCATGACTCGTCCGTGGCGACGGATCACCTTGCACTTGTCACAGATCTTCTTGACGCTTGGCTGGACCTTCATCGTCTTCCCTTTACTTGTACCGGTAGACGATGCGTCCCCGGGTGAGATCGTAGGGCGATAGCTCTACAACTACTCGATCGTCCGGGAGGATCCGGATGTAGTGCATCCTCATCTTCCCCGAAATGTGCGCCAGCACCTTGTGCCCATTGTCGAGTTCGACGCGGAACATTGCGTTCGGCAACGATTCGACGATGGTGCCCTCAAGCTCGATGGCACCTTCCTTCTTGGCCATGCGTGTACTAGCGCTCCTTCATTGGATTCAAGGATGGTCGTGCGGAGCCTTCCGGTTCCGAGCCGACTGATTCCTCGCGAACGCGTCCCAGCGGGACAATTCCGTGAGGAGTAAGCCAGTCAGAGGTGAAACCACAACGAACCGGTTCCCGAGTCTACGCCACCGTTGGCGGCGTGGGAACCCCGGGTAGAGCGTCGTACGTCACCTTCGGTGACCCGCTCAGTCCGCCGCAACGGTGAGTACCTGCGGGCCTTGGGCCGTGATTGCCACGGTGTGCTCCCAGTGGGCTGCGTACTGTCCATCCTCGGTGACGACCGTCCAGTCGTCGCCCAGGACATCCACCTGTGCCGATCCCAACGTGATCATTGGCTCGATCGCAACTGCCATCCCGACGACGAGTTCTGGACCTTTGCCGCGCTTTCCGACATTCGGGACGTTGGGTGGCATGTGCATGCTCGAGCCGATGCCATGGCCGACATAGTCGACGACGATTCCGTAGCGATGGTCGTGTGAACTGATGCTCGACTCAACGGCAGCGCCGATATCGCCGACGTGCCCGCCGGCGACTGCCGCACCGATGCCCGCCATCATCGCCGCCCGGGTTGCCTCCGATAGCGCTGCGACCTCCGGCGCAACGGATCCGACGGCCACCGAAACTGCGGCATCTCCGTGCCAGCCGTCAACGATCGCACCGCAGTCGACGGACACCAGATCACCGTCGTCAAGCACTCTGGGTCCTGGGATGCCGTGCACGACCTCGGAGTTCACCGACACGCAAATTGACGCCGGGTAGCCGTGGTAGCCCAGGAACGAAGGCGTCGCCCCTGCGTCGTGGATATAGGTCGCGGCAATCGCGTCGAGTTCCTTGGTCGTCACGCCCGGAGTTACCGCGGCCGAGATCTCCGCTAGCGCCCGCGCCACCACCGCGCCGGCCTGACGCATGAGCTCAAACTGCTCAGGAGTTTTGAGTTCAAAGCGATCGCGGCGAAACATGTCACCAGGGTAGGCAGATAGCGGAGCAGGACGTCACGGGCAGGGGTATCGTCTCGGCGTGTCCAGTCACGCGCCACTGCGCAAAGTCGCCATCGCAGTATTGGGAATCGTGGCCGTCGGGTACACGATTTGGCTGTGCTTCCCTGACCACCCCATTGACTTCGTTGTGTACCGGAGAGGCGCGGACGTATTGCTGCATGGGGGCTCGCTGTACGACGACGTCTCCGTAGGACCGCGACCACTGCCCTTCACCTACCCCCCGTTTGCGGGTGCCCTCTTCATCCCACTCGCGATGATCCCCTTCAGGCTTGGATTAGCCATCTGGGAGCTCATCAATGCCTTGGCCTTGGTCGCCATTGCGTGGATGACCGCGACCCGCCTTCCTAGGATCGCCGGCACCGAGCCGGCCCGCTCGTGGGCAACCTGGGAGATCGCCGCGCTCGTCTTCAGCGTCGCGGTCGCCATGGAGCCCATCACCGACAACTTCGCCTATGCGCAGACCAACCTGATCGTCGTGTTTGCCGTGCTTTTCGACTCTCTGCGCGAGTCAAAGTGGAGCGGATACCTGACGGGGATCGCCACCGGGTTCAAGATCACCCCGGGCCTGTTCATCGTCTTCATGTTGGTAACGCGCCGGTGGACAGCCGCCGGACGCGCAGCCATCGGATTCGGCGTGACAATCGCCATCGGAGCCCTCTTCGGCCCCGCACAGGAGTGGCGCTTCTGGACAAGCAGCCTCTTCGAAACCGACCGGGTAGGCGAGACCAACACTGCGACGAACGTGGCGATCTCCGGGGACTTGGCGCGCCTGTCGACACAACCATGGAGCACTGCGGTGTGGGTAACGGCAGCACTGGCAATATTGGTCACTGGTCTGCTAATCGCAAAACAGTGGTGGCCCAGTGAGCGCCTGATCGCCGCGGCTGTAGTTGGCACAGTCGGATTACTGGTCTCCCCAATCTCCTGGGTCCACCACTGGGTCTGGATGGTTCCAATGGTGGCGATACTGGTGGCCCTCACGATCCGCGCCAGGCGTGAGCACCTTCGATCAGCTGTGTGGATCACCGGCGTGGCCGCCCTCGCCGCGGCTACGCCCTCGCTCACCCATGCGCGAAGGTTCCTCTGGAAGTTCACCCGAGAAGGCTCGGCCTCATCTTGGCTGGCCCTGACCAGCTACGCCGTTGCTGGCCTGTTCGCACTCGTCGCTATCGGGTTCGCGCTCCGCTGGGCACGCATTAGCGACGAGCCTGCAGGCGCGGTGACAACTCAATCGCTCTGAGCGAAAGCCCAATGGGAAGATCTGCCCACCGCTACATTCTTGCAATCAACTAATCAACAGCATTTGGGGTTCATCATGGGACCTTTCAATCAGTCATCGACTCGCGGTCCGCGCGGCCGGGTCAGCGAACCACCCACAGTCTCTTCAACCGAGATTGCCAGCTGGTTGTTGGGCCGCCTACCCGACGAGTGGTTCGTGGACACACCGAAGGTGACGCTGGACCGAGATGAGATCACCGTCGTCGATGAGATTCCCGCAGCGGCCGGTGGAGAGAGAATCGATCATGGTTCGGTCGACCTCGGCAGGATCGGCAGATTCCGAGCGGAAACCCGCACGCCGCAATGGCCCTCGCTAGTCTGCGGCTAGTGAAGCAGTAAAGACGCACCCACCTGCTGTTTCACCAGTACCGTCTTGAGGCGACCTGTCTCTCCATCGCTGACCCCGATGGCCGATTTGGAGACACCAAGGCGCTTGGCCAGCAACCTCTGTAGTTCGGCATTGGCCGCGCCATCCGCTGGCGGTGCCACGACTCGGATACGCAGGTATGACTCGGACTCCCCACCACCTCGCTGACAACTTCAGTTCGCGAAGCCCGGGGAGTCAACTGGCATCTAGGATTCGAGCGCCGCCAGCAACCGACCGGTGACTTCCTCAACAGTGCCCATCCCGTCAACCTTGACCAGCAGGCCCTTTTCCTCATAGACGCGAGTCAGTGGTTCGGTCTGCTCCGCGTAGATCTCCATTCGGCGACGAATGACCTCTTCGGTGTCGTCGGCGCGGCCCTCAAGTTTTGCCCGGTTCAGCAGACGGGTGATGACTTCCTCGGTATTCGCGGTGATCTCGACGACCTTCTCCAGCGGAGTCCCTAGGTTGTTCAAGATCGCGTCCAGCTCTGCGACCTGCTCCAGCGTCCGGGGGTAGCCGTCAAGGAGGAATCCGTTGCCGGTATCCGGCTGGGCCAGTCGATCCGCGACCATAGCGTTGGTGACCGAATCGGGCACGTATTCGCCCTTGTCCATGTACTTCTTGGCCTCCACACCTAGGTCAGTGCCAGCACCCACGTTGGCGCGGAAGATCTCACCGGTGGAGATGTGCGGGATTGTCAGCGTCTCCGCGACGACCTTGGCCTGCGTTCCCTTGCCTGCCCCGGGAGGACCCATAAGGACGATGCGCATCAGATTGAGCCTTTCGCTATGTGGTGGGGTCCCGCGCCGACGGGCGCGAATACCGAAGTCCGGAAGTCGTGGATGTGACGGTAGCTAACTGCCACCCGATAACAAAACCCGATTGACCCGTCAGCCCTAACGCAGGAAGCCCTCGTAGTTGCGCTGCTGCAGCTGGGACTCCACCTGCTTGACCGTATCGAGGCCGACGCCAACCATGATCAACAGGCTGGTGCCACCAAACAGGAACGACTGGCCCAGCCCGAGTCCACCGAACGCAATAAACGGAATGATCGCGACGATGGCCAAATAGATGGAGCCGGGGAACGTCAACCGCGTCAGGACGTAATCGAGATACTCGGCAGTCGGCTTGCCCGCGCGAATTCCGGGAATGAAGCCGCCGTACTGCTTCATGTTGTCGGCTACTTCGACCGGGTTGAAGGTGATCGCCACGTAGAAGTACGCGAAGAACACGATGAGCAGGAAGTAGACAACCAGGTAGATCGGCTCGGAGCCGTTGGTCAAGTTACGCGAGACCCACTGAGCCCACCCGGACTGACTGCCCGACAGCGTGACGATGAGTTGGGGAATGTAGAGCAACGACGAAGCGAAGATGACGGGGATAACGCCGGCCATGTTGACCTTGAGAGGAATGTAGGTCGAGGCGCCGCCGTACATCTTGGAGCCGACCATCCGCTTGGCGTACTGCACCGGAATCCGACGCTGCGCCTGCTCGACGTAGACCACTGCGGCGATCACAAGCAACCCGACCGCGGCCACGATCGCAAGCGTAAAGGTGCCGTCGGTCTGGTAGACCTTGGCGAACTGGCCGGGCATCGACGCGATGATCGAGGTGAAGATCAGCAGCGACATCCCGTTGCCGATACCGCGGTCGGTGATCAGTTCACCGAACCACATGATCATGCCGGTTCCCGCTGTCAGCGTGATGATCATGACAATGATCAGCGGAATCGATTGGTTCGGGATCAGTTGCTCGTTGCACCCCTGGAAGAGCCGGCCGGGGGAACGTGCGAGGGTGAGGATCGTGGTCGACTGCAAGACAGCCAACCCGATCGTCAGGTACCGCGTGTACTGCGTCAGCTTCGCTTGACCGCTTTGACCCTCCTTCTTGAGGGCCTCAAGGCGAGGGATGACCACGACCAACAGCTGAATGATGATGCTCGCCGTGATGTACGGCATGATCCCAAGCGCGAACACACTCAACTGCAGCAAGGCACCACCACTGAACAGGTTGATCAACCCATAGAGCGAGTTGTCCTGGACAACATCGATGCACTTCTGAATGTTGGTGTAGCTAACGCCGGGCGTCGGAATGACGGCGCCAAGGCGGTACAGCGCAAGCAGCCCCAAGGTGAAGAGGATCTTCTTGCGGAGATCTGGCGTCCGGAATGCCGACGCGAACGCAGAAAGCACGAGGCTGTCAGACCTCGACCGCGGAACCACCCGCGGCGCTTAGCTTGTCCTTCGCGGTCTGAGAGAACGCATTGGCACTGACCTGCAGCGCGACGGAGATATCCCCGGATCCCAGGACCTTGACCGGCAGGCCCTTGCGGACGGCACCTGCCTTGACCAGATCGTCGATGGACACCTCGCCACCCTTGGGGAACAGTCGGGCAAGTGCTGCCACGCTGACCACCTGGAAAGCGACCTTGTTCGGGTTCTTGAAGCCCTTGAGCTTTGGCAGTCGCATATGCAGCGGCATCTGGCCACCTTCAAAGCCAGCTGGCACCTGGTAACGCGCCTTGGTGCCCTTGGTGCCGCGACCGGCGGTCTTACCGCGGGCGCCAGCCTCACCGCGACCCACGCGGGTCTTGGCGGTCTTGGATCCCGCAGCGGGACGCAAATGGTGAACCTTGAGCGTCATGCTTGCTCTACCTCCTCGACGGATACCAGATGGGCAACTGCCCGTAGCATCCCACGAACTTCGGGGCGATCCTCACGTACGGAGGAATCACCGATGCGACGCAGCCCCAGCGTGTGCAGGGTAGCCCGCTGCGACGACGTTCCGCCGATACCTGACCTGGTCTGAGTCACCACGAGCTCGCTCATGACGCACTCATCCCAGCAGCGCGAGCCCGCAGCAGTGCCGCCGGTGCGACGTCCTCAAGTGGCAGCCCACGGCGAGCGGCAACCTCTTCTGGACGTTCCAACCCCTGTAGCGCAGCCACGGTCGCGTGCACGATGTTGATGGCATTGTCCGAACCGAGCGACTTGCTCAGCACGTCCCGAACGCCAGCACACTCAAGCACGGCACGCACCGGACCACCGGCAATGACACCGGTACCGGGCGAAGCCGGACGCAACATGACGATGCCGGCCGCCTTCTCGCCCACGATGGGGTGCGGAATGGTGCCCTGGATCCTCGGGACCTTGAAGAAGCTCTTCTTTGCCTCTTCGACACCCTTGGAAATCGCGGCCGGAACCTCTTTGGCCTTGCCATAGCCGACGCCGACCTGACCGTCGCCATCTCCGACCACGACGAGCGCGGTGAAGCTGAAGCGGCGGCCACCTTTGACGACCTTGGAAACGCGATTGATGGCAACTACTCGTTCTACGTAGTTGCTCTTCTCAGCGCCGCCCCGACCTGAGTCGCGACGCTCTCGGCGCTGTGCAGCCATGTGTCCTACTTCCTTTGTTCTCTAAGCCTAGAAGGTCAGTCCGCCGTCGCGGGCGGCATCTGCCACCGCTGCGATCCGGCCGTGGTAGCGGAAGCCGCCGCGATCGAACACGACCGTGTCGACACCAGCGCCCTTTGCACGTTCAGCAACCAACTCGCCTACGCGGCGAGCTCGTGCCGTCTTGTCCCCGTCCAGCTTACGGACAGCCGATTCCATCGTTGATGCGGAGGCCAGGGTCAGGCCGGCGGTGTCGTCGATGATCTGGGCCTCCATGTGCTTGGCGGACCGGAACACAACCAGGCGCGGACGCGTGGGCGATCCCGAGACGTTCTTGCGGACCCGAGCATGCCGACGGATTCGCCCGGTGCTTCGTGGGTTACCGGACCCGATCTTCTTACTGATAGCCATGGCTACTTACCAGCCTTTCCGGCCTTGCGGCGGATTACTTCGCCGGCGTAGCGCACGCCCTTGCCTTTGTAGGGGTCGGGCTTGCGCAGCTTACGGATGTTGGCGGCAACCTCGCCGACTTTCTGCTTGTCGATGCCCTCTACCGCAAAGCGGGTGGGAGTCTCGACGGCGAACTTGATGCCCTCTGGAGCATCAACCTGAACGGGGTGGCTGAATCCGAGTTGGAGTTCCAGACCCGCGCCCTTGGGTGCCACTCGGTAACCAGTACCGGACACCTCCAACGTCTTCGTGTAGCCCTCGGTCACACCGATGACCATGTTGTTGACCAGCGTGCGAGAAAGGCCATGGAGGGACTTGCTCATCCGCTCGTCGTTGGGACGAGTGACGACGTACGTGCCGTCCTCGGCCTTCTCGATCCGAATGGGATCGGCGACTGTATGGGTCAACGTGCCCTTCGGCCCGGTAACGGTCACATCCTGACCCGCCACCTCGATCTTGACGCCGACGGGAACGGCGATGGGTAAACGTCCGATGCGTGACATAGCTACCCCCTACCAAACGTAGGCGAGGACTTCCCCACCCACGCCCTTCTTGGCGGCCTGCCGGTCAGTCAGCAGACCGGACGACGTCGAGATGATCGCGATTCCCAAACCGCCGAGCACCTTGGGCATGCCCGTGCTCTTTGCGTAGACCCGCAGACCGGGCTTGCTCACGCGGCGAAGGCCAGCGATTGAGCGCTCCCGGTTGGGGCCGTACTTGAGGTCGACGAGCAGCGTGCGGCCAACCGTCGCTTCTTCGGTACGGACCCCGGCGACGTAACCCTGTTCTACCAGGATGTGGGCCACACCCTCTTTGAGCTTTGAGTACGGCATCGCCACGGTGTCGTGGTACGCCGTACTCGAGTTGCGCAGACGCGTCAGCATGTCTGCGATCGGATCGGTCATTGTCATGGCCATCGGCCTTCCTCGCCGGGGTTTCCGCTTCGCTGCGGACCTGCGGCGCTGTTGTTTTGGTCTTCAGGGGGTCGTGCTTGGTTACCAGCTGCTCTTGGTGACACCCGGCAGTTCGCCGCGGTGGGCCATCTCGCGAAGGCAGATCCGGCAGAGGCCGAACTTGCGATACACCGAGTGTGGACGCCCACAACGGTTGCAGCGGGTGTAGCCGCGAACCTTGAACTTTGGCTTGCGCTTGGCCTTCTCGACTAGTGCAGTCTTTGCCATCTGGTCACTTCTCCTTGAATGGGAAGCCGAGCGCCTTGAGCAACGCACGACCTTCCGCATCATTGCTCGCGGTGGTCACGACGGTGACGTCCATGCCACGCACCCGGTCGATGGTGTCCTGGTTGATCTCGGCGAACATTGCCTGTTCGTTGAGGCCGAAGGTGTAGTTGCCGCGGCCGTCGAACTGACGCGGCGACAGTCCGCGGAAGTCACGGATGCGAGGAAGCGCAACCGACAACAGCCGGTCGAGGAACTCCCACATCCGATCACCGCGCAGCGTGGTGTGGGCGCCAATTGGCTGGCCCTCACGCAACTTGAACTGGGCGATCGACTTGCGGGCCTTGGTCACCGACGGCTTCTGGCCGGTAATCGTCGTCAGGTCCCGCACCGCGCCGTCCATCAACTTGGAATCCCGAGCCGCATCGCCGACGCCCATATTGACGACGATCTTGGTCAGGCCGGGGACCTGCATGACGTTGCCGAGTCCGAGTTCGTCTTGCAACTTGTTCCGGATCTCGTCGTTGTAGCGCTGCTTGAGTCGCGGCACCTCTGGCGCCACGATGTCAGTTGATGCGGTCATCAGATGTCCTTACCGGTACGCGCCGAAACTCGAACTCCACGAGTCCCGGAGTAGGTCGATCCGTCGGGACGGCGCTTTTCGGCCGCCTCGCGACGCTTGCTCACCCGAGTGGCCTTGCCGTCCTCGCCGACGACCATGACGTTTGAAACGTGGATCGCGGCTTCCTGGACGATGATGCCACCGGTGTTGGTGCCGCGAGCGCCCTGGCCAGCCTTGGTGTGCCGCTTGACGCGGTTGACACCCTCGACGATGATCTTGTCCGTCTCGCGGATGGTCTTGATGACCTTGCCCTTGGAGCCCTTGTCCTTGCCGGAGATAACCAGCACGGTGTCGCCCTTGCGGACTTTCATCTTTGGTTTGGTCGAGTCAGCCATCAGAGCACCTCCGGAGCCAGCGAGATGATTTTCATGAAGCGCTTGTCGCGCAGTTCGCGCCCAACCGGGCCGAAGATGCGGGTTCCACGCGGTTCGCCATCGGCCTTGAGAACAACCGCTGCGTTCTCGTCGAAGCGGATGTAGGAACCATCGGGACGACGGCGCTCCTTCTTGGTCCGGACGATGACGGCCTTGACGACCTCGCCCTTCTTCACGTTTCCACCAGGGATCGCGTCCTTGACGGTCGCAACTATGGTGTCGCCGATCCCGGCGTAACGACGACCCGAGCCACCGAGAACGCGGATGCACAAGAGTTCCTTGGCACCAGTGTTGTCAGCGACCCGAAGTCGAGACTCCTGCTGAATCACTTTGCCTTCTCCACGATCTCGACCACACGCCAGCGCTTGGTAGCTGACTGCGGGCGGGTTTCCATCAGCAACACTCGGTCACCGGTGCCACAGCTGTTGTCTTCGTCGTGGGCCTTCAGGCGGCTCGTCCGGCGCACGACCTTGCCGTACATCGGGTGCTTGAACCGATCCTCGACCGCCACGACGACGGTCTTGTCCATCTTGTTGCTGACGACCAAGCCCTCGCGGACCTTGCGGTCGCCGCGGGCTTGCTGGTCAGTCTGGGTCGCCTCACTCATGCGGCGCCCTCCTCATCCGGAGCAGTGATGCCGAGCTCGCGCTCGCGCATGATGGTGTAGAGCCGCGCGATCTCGCGGCGAACTGCCCGCAGTCGACCGTGGCTCTCAAGTTGGCCGGTAGCGGCCTGGAAGCGCAGGTTGAACAACTCTTCTTTGGCCTCGACCAGCTTGGTGGTCAGTTCCTCGTCGTCGAGCACGCGCAGCTCTGAGGTTGGAGTCAATGCAGCCATCAGTCCTCACTCACCTCTCGTCGAACGATCCGGCACTTCATGGGCAGCTTGTGCATCGCCCGAGTCAGTGCCTCTCGTGCTGCAACTTCGTCTGGGTAGGTCAGTTCGAACATGACCCGACCGGGCTTGACGTTGGCCACCCACCACTCGGGTGAGCCTTTACCCGAACCCATGCGGGTTTCAGCTGGCTTCTTGGTCAACGGACGATCTGGGTAGATATTGATCCAGACCTTGCCGCCACGCTTGATGTGCCGGTTGATGGCAATACGTGCCGACTCAATTTGACGGTTGGTGACGTAGGCGGGTTCCAATGCCTGCAATCCCCAGTCGCCGAATGTCACGGTCGTGCCGCCCTTGGCAGCGCCCGAACGCTTCGGGTGGTGCTGCTTACGGTGCTTGACCTTGCGTGGAATCAACATTGACGATCAGGCTCCCGTCTCCGCTGGCGCAGCGGCTTCGGCTGCGGGGGCGGCGTCGGCTGCCGGAGCAGCTTCTGCGGCGGGTGCCGCCTCGACTGGCGCGGCCGGAGCCTCGGTGCGAGCGCCCCGGTCACCACGGCCACCGTCACGACCACCACGCCCGCCGTCACGACCACCACGGCCACGGGGACCGCCGGCGCCTGGACGAGCGAGTCGAGCCGCCTGCTGCTTCTCGCGCTCTTCGCGGTCGCTGGAGACCTCGCCGTGGTACACCCAGACCTTCACGCCGATGCGGCCGAAGGTGGTGCGTGCCTCGTAGAAGCCGTAGTCGATGTCCGCGCGCAACGTGTGCAGCGGAACGCGGCCCTCGCGGTAGAACTCGGTGCGGCTCATCTCAGCGCCGCCAAGGCGGCCGCTGACCTGAATCCGGATGCCCTTGGCACCCGACTTCATGGCGCTCTGCATGGCTTTGCGCATGGCTCGGCGGAACGCAACCCGGCTCGCAAGCTGCTCGGCGACACCTTGAGCGACAAGCTGGGCGTCAACCTCGGGGTTCTTGACCTCAAGGATGTTCAGCTGAACCTGCTTGCCGGTAAGGGCCTCAAGTTCGGTGCGGATGCGATCGGCCTCGGCGCCGCGGCGACCGATGACGATGCCCGGACGGGCGGTGTGAATGTCGACGCGTACACGCTCACGAGTTCGCTCGATCTCGACCTTGCTGATGCCGGCGCGATCCATGCCAGTCGTCATCAGCTTGCGGATCTGGACGTCCTCGTTGACGTAGTCGCGATAGCGCTGACCCACCTTCTGGCTATCGGCGAACCAACGGGACCTGAAGTCCGTCGAGATGCCTAGCCGGAAGCCATGCGGGTTGACCTTTTGACCCACGGTCTACCTCTTCTTCCCGGCCGAGTCCGCATCCTGCGGCCCGACGACGATCGTGATGTGGCTGGTGCGCTTGCGAATCCGGTAAGCACGACCCTGTGCACGCGGACGGAACCGCTTCATGGTCGGACCCTCGTCCACGCGAGCTTCGGTGATGACCAGACTCGACTCGTCGAGTCCGGCGTTGTTGGTGGCGTTCGCGATGGCGCTGTTGAGCACCTTGCCGACAGGCTCACTTGCCGCCTGCGGCGCGTAGTGCAGTATCGCCTGCGCTTCCGCTGCAGGTAGCCCACGAATCAGGTCCACCACTCGGCGGGCCTTCATGGGCGTGACGCGGATGTACCGCGCTTGGGCCCTGGCTTCCATCGCTATCCCTCTGTCTCTTCGAGTCTTCGTCTGGCTATCGGTGTGCGTAGCGGCCCGCGTTAGCGGCGCTTGCTCTTACGGTCGTCCTTGATGTGACCTTTGAACGTGCGGGTCGGTGCAAACTCACCGAGCTTGTGACCGACCATGTTCTCGGTCACGAATACGGGTACGTGCTTGCGCCCGTCGTGGACAGCCAATGTGTGTCCCAACATCGCGGGCACGATCATCGAACGTCGCGACCAGGTCTTGATGACGTTGTGGGTACCGGCCTCGTTCTGCTTGTCCACCTTCTTCATCAGGTGGTCGTCAACGAATGGGCCCTTTTTGAGGCTACGTGGCATCTCGGTACTCCTAGCGCTTCTTGCCGGTCTTGCGGCGGCGGACAATGAACTTGTCGCTTGGCTTGTTCTTGGCTCGGGTGCGACCCTCGGGCTTACCGTTCGGGTTCACCGGGTGACGACCACCGGACGTCTTGCCCTCGCCACCACCATGCGGGTGATCAACCGGGTTCATGGCGACACCGCGGACGGTGGGGCGCTTGCCCTTCCAGCGCATGCGGCCGGCCTTACCCCAGTTGATATTTGACTGTGACGCGTTGCCGACCTCACCGACGGTTGCCCGGCAGCGAACGTCGACGTTGCGGATCTCGCCCGAAGGCAGCCGAAGCTGTGCGTACGGACCGTCCTTGGCGACGAGCTGGATACTCGAACCGGCCGAGCGAGCGATCTTTGCTCCCCCACCCGGACGCAACTCCACTGCGTGGATGACGGTACCGGTCGGGATGTTGCGCAGCGGCAGGTTGTTGCCTGGCTTGATGTCGGCGGAGGAACCGGTCTCGACGCGGTCACCTTGGCGCAGCTTCTCCGGAGCAATGATGTAGCGCTTCTCGCCATCGGCGTAGTGCAGCAGTGCGATGCGGGCGGTGCGGTTCGGGTCGTACTCAATGTGAGCGACCTTGGCCGGTACTCCGTCCTTATCCGCGCGACGGAAGTCGATCACCCGGTAGGCGCGCTTGTGACCGCCACCTTGGTGACGGGTCATGATGCGCCCCGAGTTGTTGCGACCGCCCTTCTTGGGCAGCGGACGAACCAGCGACTTCTCCGGGGTCGAACGCGTGACCTCAGCGAAATCGCTCACGCTTGAGCCGCGACGCGATGGCGTCGTCGGCTTGTATTTGCGAATTCCCATAGCTCTTTCCGTGTCCTATGTCAGTCCGGTCAGGCGACCGGACCTCCGAAGATGTCGATGCGGTCGCCTTCTTTGACGGAGACAATCGCTCGTTTGGTGTTGGGGCGGCTCCCGTAGCCCGCGCGAGTGCGCACGCGCTTGCCGGAACGGTTATTGGTGTTCACGCCAGTGACGTGGACACCAAAGGTCTGCTCGACCGCAATCTTGATCTGGGTCTTGTTGGCATCGGGGTGAACCAGGAACGTGTACTTGTTCTCGTCCAGCAGCCCGTAGCTCTTCTCAGAGACAACGGGTCCCAGCAGCACGTCACGCGGATCTGCGATACGCATCAGGACGCCTCCTCGGTGATGGCGCGCTTGCTCAGCGATGCGGTTGCACGCGTGATGAACGCCTCAAGCGCATCGGTGGTGAAGACCACGTCGTCGCTGATGAGCACGTCGTAGGTGTTGAGTTGTTCTGGCGTGAGGACGTGCACGTCGGCAGCGTTGCGCAGCGACTTGATGCTGACCTTGTCGTCGGACAATGCGACGACGAGAACCTTGGGTCGCTCGCAGAAGCCACGCAGGGTCTCCACGGCCACCTTGGTCGAGGGTGCATCGGCTGTGACGAAAGCGCTCGCGACGTGAATGCGATCCTCGCGGGCCCGATCGGACAAGGCCCCGCGCAGGGCGGCGGCCTTCATCTTCTTGGGGGTGCGCTGGCTGTAGTCACGCGGGGTTGGGCCGTGCACGATGCCACCACCGACGAACTGTGGGGCCCGGATCGAGCCCTGACGGGCGCGGCCGGTGCCCTTCTGCTTGTAAGGCTTGACACCACCACCGCGCACCTCTGCGCGGGTCTTGGTGCTGTGCGTTCCCTGTCTTGCGGCTGCGAGTTGGGCAACCACTACCTGGTGCATCAACGGGATGTTGGCCTCGACATCGAAGATCGCGTCGGGAAGTTCCGCTGTGCCGTCGGTTCCTCCGCCGGGCTTATGGATTGTCACGGCGCTCATGATGCGGCTCCTTTGACAGCGTTGCGGATCAGCACGACTGAGCCCTTGGGACCAGGGATCGCGCCCTTGATCAGCAGTAGGCCCTTGTCGGCGTCGACTGCGTAGACCTTCAGGTTTTGTACGGTCTGACGGGCATTTCCGCCGCGACCAGCCATACGCATGCCCTTGAAGACTCGGCCTGGGGTGGCGCAGGCACCAATCGAACCGGGCTTGCGGTGGTTGCGGTGAGCACCGTGAGAGGCGCCGACGCCGTGGAAGCCGTGGCGCTTCATAACGCCGGAGTAGCCCTTGCCCTTGGTGGTTCCGGTGACGTCGACCTCTTGGCCGGCCTCGAAAATGTCCGGGCCAATCTCCTGGCCGAGTGTGTACTCGGAAGCATCGTCGGTGCGCAACTCGATCAGGTGGCGACGCGGTGCGACGCCAGCTTTAGCGAAGTGGCCGGCATCGGGCTTGTTGACCTTGCGCGCCTCGATGGTGCCGAAACCAATTTGCACGGCCGAGTAGCCGTCTGTCTGGGGTGAGCGAACCTGCGTAACGACGCAGGGACCGGCTTTGACCACGGTGACAGGAATGACGCGGTTCGCGTCGTCCCACACCTGGGTCATACCGAGCTTCTCGCCCAGCACACCCTTCACGTTCTTACTCATGATTGTCGTGTCCGCCCTTGGTCTAAAGCTTGATCTCGATGTCGACACCAGCTGGCAGGTCAAGTCGCATAAGCGAGTCCACCGTCTTGGGCGTCGGATCAAGGATGTCGATGAGTCGTTTGTGAGTGCGCATCTCGAAGTGCTCGCGGCTGTCCTTGTACTTGTGCGGCGAACGAATGACGCAGTACACGTTCTTTTCCGTCGGCAGCGGCACAGGACCGGCCACCTGGGCACCGGTACGCGTCACCGTCTCGACGATCTTCTTCGCCGAGTTGTCGATGACCTCGTGGTCGTAGGCCTTAAGCCTGATGCGGATCTTCTGTCCCGCCATGGCCGCGTGTTCCTCACTGTAGATCGTGCACTGTGCTGTTGGTCTGTTCCTGGTCGTGCCCGCGGGTCCAGCAAACCGAACCCTTGGTCTTTCCGTTTATTGCTTTGTCTTGCTTCGTCTTTCTCCGTGCTCCCCAAGCGGGGGCTGGGCCGACGCTGCCGCAGGAGGCGGCAGCGTCGGATCCAGTCCGCGCCCTACTACTTAGTGATCTTCGTAACGCGACCGGCGCCGACGGTGCGGCCACCCTCACGAATTGCGAACTTCAGTCCGTCTTCCATGGCGACTGGCTGGATGAGCTGAACGCTCATCTCGGTGTTGTCGCCTGGCATGACCATCTCGGTGCCCTCGGGGAGGGTCACGACGCCGGTCACGTCAGTGGTGCGGAAGTAGAACTGAGGACGATAGTTGTTGAAGAACGGCGTGTGACGGCCGCCTTCGTCCTTGGACAGGATGTAAGCCTGCGCCTCGAACTCCGTGTGGGGAGTCGTGGTGCCGGGCTTGACGATGACCATGCCGCGCTCGACATCTTCACGCTTGGTGCCGCGAAGGAGAAGTCCGACGTTTTCGCCGGCCTGACCCTCGTCGAGCAGCTTGCGGAACATCTCGATGCCGGTGACGGTGGTCTTGGAGGAACCCTCGCGGATACCAACGAGCTCGACTTCCTCGTTGACCTTGACGATGCCACGCTCGATACGGCCGGTGACGACGGTGCCGCGACCGGTGATCGTGAACACATCCTCAACGGGCATCAGGAACGGCTTGTCGACGTCGCGCTCGGGGGTCGGGATGTACTCGTCGACCGCGTTCATGAGCTCGAGGACCGACTCGCCCCACTTCTCGTCGCCACTGAGCGCCGGGAAGGCTGCCACGCGAACCACGGGGACGTCGTCGCCGGGGAACTCGTAGGAGCTGAGGAGCTCGCGAACCTCAAGCTCGACGAGCTCAAGGATCTCTTCGTCGTCGACCATGTCGCACTTGTTGAGCGCAACCACGATCGAGGGCACACCGACCTGGCGAGCCAGGATGACGTGCTCCTTGGTCTGCGGCATCGGACCATCGGTCGCTGCCACAACCAGGATCGCGCCGTCCATCTGCGCAGCACCGGTGATCATGTTCTTGATGTAGTCGGCGTGACCCGGGCAGTCGACGTGTGCGTAGTGACGCTGCTCGGTCTGGTACTCGACGTGCGCGATCGAGATGGTGATACCGCGCTGACGCTCTTCTGGCGCCTTATCGATCTGATCGAAGGCCGAAGCCTCGTTCAGCTCGGGGTACTTGTCGTGCAGCACCTTGGTGATCGCCGCTGTGAGCGTCGTCTTTCCATGGTCAATGTGACCAATGGTGCCGATGTTGACGTGCGGCTTAGTCCGCTCGAACTTCGCCTTCGCCACGGGGGCCTCCTAAGTTTCTTGTCTTATCCGGTGCTGCCCCACTCCGTCGGGGAGTGGGCCGGTCTGGTGGTTTAGTTGTTGTTCCCAGTCTTGCTGGCCTTATGTCCGCTCTGGGCGGGGTGTTGCAACTTCACTCATTCGCCGCGCGACTTCGCGATGATTTCTTCGGCTACGTTGTTTGGAACTTGCGCATAGCTATCGAACTGCATTGAGTAGCTAGCGCGACCTTGGGTGCGGCTGCGCAGATCGCCCACGTAGCCGAACATTTCTGAAAGCGGAACCAGTGCCCGCACGACACGGGCGCCGCTGCGCTCGTCCATCGCTTGGATCTGGCCGCGGCGTGAGTTGAGGTCGCCGATGACGTCACCCATGAAGGCATCGGGGGTGAAGACTTCGACTGCCATCATCGGCTCAAGAAGCGCCGGTCCGGCGCGACGGGCGCCTTCCTTGAACGCCATCGAGCCAGCGATCTTGAACGCCATCTCGGAGGAGTCAACGTCGTGGTAGGCGCCGTCGAGCAGCGTAACCTTGACGTCGACCATCGGGAAGCCAGCGAGAACGCCGTTCTCCATCGCGTCCTGGCAACCGGCATCGATCGACGGGATGTACTCGCGGGGGATGCGCCCACCGGTGACCTTGTTGACGAACTCGTAGCCGGTCTCTGAACGATCGTCGTCGTCCTCGCCGGTCGGGGTGTTTGGCGCGATCGCAATGATGACGCGGCCGAACTGACCCGAACCACCGGTCTGCTTCTTGTGCGTGTATTCGACCTTGTCGACGGCTTTGGTCAGGGTCTCGCGGTAGGCGACCTGTGGCTTACCGACGTTGGCCTCGACGTTGAACTCCCGACGCATCCGGTCGACGAGTACCTCAAGGTGCAACTCGCCCATACCCTCGATGATGGTCTGGCCGGTCTCCTCGTCGGAGTGAACGCGGAAGGTTGGATCCTCGTCAGACAGGCGCTGAATGGCGGTCGCCAGTTTGTCCTGGTCGCTCTTGGTCTTCGGCTCGATTGCCACCGAAATGACGGGAGCTGGGAAGGTCATGGACTCCAGCACCACCTGGTTACTAGGGTCGCAGAGGGTCTCGCCAGTGGTGGTGTCCTTCAGACCCATCACTGCAACGATTTCGCCGGCACCGACCGAGTCGATCTCTTCGCGCTTGTTCGCGTGCATTCGGTAGATCTTGCCGATGCGCTCCTTGCGACCCTTGACGCTGTTGAGCACCGACGATCCAGCCGTCAGCGTGCCCGAGTACAGGCGGATGTAGGTCAGCTTGCCCAAGTGCGGGTCAGCAGCGATCTTGAATGCCAACGCTGCGAACGGCTCCTTGGAGTCCGGCTGCCGGTCGATCTCGACGGACTCGTCGCCGGGCTTGTGGCCCTTGATGGCCTCGATGTCCAGCGGTGAGGGCAGGTAGTCCACGACCGCGTCGAGCATGGGCTGAACGCCCTTGTTCTTGAACGCTGAGCCGGTGAGGACGGGGGTGATGGTGCTGGCGATGGTGGCGCGACGGATCGCAGCCTTCAGTTCAGCGACAGTGGGCTCCTCGGCCTCGAGGAACTTCTCCATCATCTCGTCGTCATTCTCGGAGATGGTCTCGATCAGCTTCTCGCGCCACTGCGCTGCGTCATCGGCCAGGTTTGCGGGAATCTCCTCGACGGAGTACTCCTCACCCAACTTGGTGTCTTCTGGCCACACGAGGGCCTTCATCTGTACTAAATCAACAACTCCGCGAAGTTCAGCTTCAGATCCGATGGGGATCTGCAGAACCAGCGGAGTTGCGCCCAGACGATCGATGATCATGTCGACGCACATGTAGAAGTTGGCGCCGGTGCGATCGAGCTTGTTGATGAAGCACATGCGCGGGACGCTGTAACGATCCGCTTGGCGCCAGACCGTCTCGGATTGCGGCTCGACACCGGCAACGCCGTCAAAAACGGCCACCGCTCCGTCAAGTACGCGCAGCGACCGCTCAACCTCGACGGTGAAGTCGACGTGGCCGGGGGTGTCGATGATGTTGATCTGGTGGTCGTTCCAGTGACAGGTGGTGGCAGCGGACGTAATCGTGATGCCACGCTCCTGCTCCTGCTCCATCCAGTCCATGGTGGCCGCACCCTCGTGAACTTCACCGATCTTGTAGTTGATGCCGGTGTAGAACAGGATGCGCTCGGTGGTGGTGGTTTTGCCCGCGTCGATATGCGCCATGATCCCGATGTTGCGGACCTTGGCGAGGTCGGTTGCGGTTCCGGTTGCCACGAGGTTCTCCTGCGTCTTTTCTATGGGTGAGTGAATGTGTAGGGGCTGAATTACCAGCGGTAGTGGGCGAACGCCTTGTTGGCTTCGGCCATCTTGTGGGTGTCTTCGCGCTTCTTGACGCTGGCACCTAAACCGTTGCTGGCATCCAGAATCTCGTTCATCAGTCGCTCGGTCATCGTCTTCTCGCGACGGGCGCGGGAGTAACCGATCAACCAGCGAAGTGACAGCGTGGTGCTGCGGGCTGGCTTGACCTCAACGGGCACCTGGTAGGTGGCGCCACCAACGCGACGGCTGCGAACCTCAAGGGTTGGCTTGATGTTGTCCAGCGCGCGCTTGAGGGTGAGGACCGGGTCGGTGCCGGTCTTCTCGCGGCAGCCTTCGAGTGCGCCGTAAACGATGTCTTCAGCGGTCGACTTCTTGCCGTCGAGCAGAACCTTGTTCACCAGCTGGGTAACCAGCGGGGATGCGTAGACCGGATCGACAATGATCGGGCGCTTGGGTGCGGGGCCTTTGCGAGGCATGTCAGCCCTTCTCCTTCTTTGCTCCGTAGCGGCTGCGAGCCTGCTTGCGATTCTTGACGCCCTGGGTGTCGAGGGCACCGCGAACAACCTTGTACCGAACGCCGGGGAGGTCCTTGACGCGACCACCGCGCACGAGAACGATCGAGTGCTCCTGCAGGTTGTGTCCGACGCCCGGGATGTATGCCGTGACCTCGATGCCGCTGCTAAGGCGCACACGAGCGACCTTGCGCAGTGCCGAGTTCGGCTTCTTGGGCGTGGTTGTGTACACGCGCGTGCAGACCCCACGTCGCTGGGGGCTTCCCTTAAGCGCAGGGGTCTTGTTCTTCGAGACCTTGTCCTGCCGGCCCTTGCGGACCAACTGTTGGATCGTGGGCACCGAGTCTCCGTACGTGCGAGGGTTTGATGGTTGTCTTGGTCGTTCTCGTCATGCAGATTCACCCCGGAGCTCCGACCCCCGCGCTCGGGCGTGTCGCGTCCACTGCCCAGATGGGCAGCAGTCGTGAACCGACCGTTCGACTTGTGGGGCCGAAACCGCTACGTCACCAGCTCATCGGGTACGTTCCCCAAGCACTTCGCGGAGTTATCACTCCGACGCTGCCCAAGTGGGAACTTGCCCCTATGGCTACTTCGTGAACCAGCGGGTGCCCGAGGTGTCCCAGGCACGAATCACTACGGTACCTGACGCACTTGGGGCAGGTCAAAGCCGGTCCCTGCGTAATAGGTCCATTGTGACGTAACCGACGCACGGTGGCAGCCGTCGCCTCACAACCAGCCCGTCATTGCGGTTGGCGCGCTGCCTGCCTCGGCCCGGTTGTGTCGATCTGCCGTGCCTTCCTGCCACCCGGGTAACCCGGCGGGCGATCCGCTAGGCGGTCGGGAAGGAGAACGACGATGTCGGCGTCGGGACAACGTCAGGATTGGCGATCACAACAATGATGATGATCGCGTAGACGATGCCCAACAGGATGAACACCACGATGTTGATCCAAGCAATGATCTTCGCGGCGGTGACAAAGCCAGCGCCGGTCTGCCACCCGTTGCTGGCCGCGATCTCTTTGCCACCCTTGCTGGCGAACACCAAGGCGACGATCGCAGCGACGATTGGGCAAACGAACCATGCCACCAGGGCAAGCACAAACCCAACAATGGCGTTGTTGTTCGTCTGCGGCATCGGCACCTGCGGCACTCCCCCGCCGTATCCGGGGTTGTAGGCATAGCTGCCCTGTGGCGCGGGCGCGCCACCCACAGGTGGCGGCGGCTGGAACCCGCCAGGTTGCTGGCCGTATGTCGGTGGTTGCTGCGGCTGCGTCGGGGGCTGCTGTGGCGGTTGCCCGTACTGCGGCGGCTGCGGCTGCTGGGGTGGCCCTGCTGGCGGCATTGGCGGGACGGGTGGCTGACCGGAGTCACCGCCGTCTGAATCGGGCGGCGGCGGTTGCGGTGGTTGCTGATCGGACACCAATCCTCCAAGCGTTGGTAGGTCTGGCGCGAGTCTGTCAGTCGCGCAGTGTCAGGGTCAAACGCACGAGGTACGGCGACGGCGCGTCAGCCGCCGTACCGAGAACCCCTCCTCCCACTTTGCTACCGCAACACGCCGCTGCGGGCATGGAAACGGTCGGGCGCGCGGCGTGTTGCGGTAGCAAAGTCGCGAGGGGGTAAGGCGACGGATGGCAACCCGGGGAGTCTTAGCGCTGGATCGGCGTCAGTTCGCCAGCGAAGACGGTTCCCCAAATCTCGATGTCTGGCAGGCCCTCGAGGCCTACCTCATACGGGTCGGCCTCGAGCACCACAAAGTCAGCGCGCTTTCCGGTGCGAATCGTGCCGACCGAATCCTCGGCTCGCAGTACCCAGGCGGCTTCGATGGTGATGGCTCGCAGTGCCGCATCGAGGCTCAACCGCTGCGATTCGCCGATGACGTTTCCCCCAACCGTCTGACGCGTACCTGCTGCCCACGCCAGCCGCAGTGGTTCCAACGGCGCCATCGTGCAATCGGAATGCAGCGCCAGTGGGACTCCCTTGTCGACGATTGAGCCGAAACGACACATCTGGTGGGCGCGGTCGACGCCCATGCCGGACTCCGCGTACTTGTCGCCGAGCATGTGGATGTACCAGGGCTGACCGGAGACGACGGCGCCGAGATCCGCCAGCCGACGATTTTGCTCCTCGGTCGAATAGCCGAAGTGCTCGAAGGCGAACCGGTGATCAAACCGCGGGTGGTCGTCGAGGAGTTGATTGAGCAGCCCCAGGGTGTACTGGGCGCCGCCATCGCCGTTGCAGTGCGCGTGCAAAGTGAATCCGGCCTTCCAGAATGCCTGCGCGAAGCTCGTCGTTGTCTCTGGCGGCAGTACCCACGCCCCCTCGTGACCATCGACATAACCCGGCTCGCACAACTGGAAGCCCTGACTGAAGAACGCACCGTCGACCATGAGTTTGAAGTGCTCGGCCATGAAGACGCGGTAGCCGCCTTTGTCGATCTCCTCGCGGACGGCGCTCAGCGCCTGATCCGGAGTTTGACCTTCGCTGGCGAAGCTCGTCTCTATTGGGGTCAGTTGGGTGCGGAATGGCACACCGTCGCGCTCGAAGGCCATCCTGATCGCGGCTGCCTCCACACCCATCGGTGCCATGATTCCGGTCCCCATGTCCGCGACCATCGTGACGCCACCACGATGCACCATCTGGGCGAAGGCACCGAACCCGGCGGTAAGCCGCTCCGCGCTGAAGAAGTAGGGCTGGATTTTGGGAAAGATCGCCGACAGCCCGCTTTCGGAGAACTTGCCGGTCGCCAGGTCGACACCGTCGCGGGCGAGTTCGGGGATGTCATCGCTGGACGTCATTCCCAAGAGCTTGAGTCCCGCTGAGTTGGTGATGATGTCGTGGAAGGAGCGGTGCCAGATGAAAACAGGTTGGTCGCGTGAGATCTCCTCATCGATGACCTCGCGGTCCACCCGACCATGGAACATCTCGTGAAAGCCCCACGTGAAGAAGGGCACCTGTGACGCGTCGTGTGCGCTCAGGAGTTCGCGAACCTTCGCGACGTACTCGTCGTGACCGATCACGCCAGGGAAGTCACCCGTTGGTAGGTGCCAGGTGTCGGGTGCGATGAACGGCATCTGCGTGAGCACGGCCGGGATGAATGGGTGCACGTGGGGATCGATGAAGCCTGGCATGAGGAACTTGTCGGCAAGGCTGCGGTCGACGGTGTGCGGGTACTGATCCATCCACGGCTTGAGGTCGTCGAGCGAACCGACTCCCGCGATTCGCCCGTCGATGACCCCGACCGCAGTTGCTTCGGGAAGATCCTTTTCCATTGTCAGGATCTTCTTTGCGAGGTAGACCGTCAGGTGCCTATCGTCGCTGGTTTCAACTTGATCCGCCATGGCCCTCCCTTGTCGAACGTCTGGCGAAACGCTAGGGGAAATCACCCTCGCTTGCCGACTGGAGGCACCCGGAATGCCGAGAGGCGGTGACCGACGCCCACCTGTAGTGGTCGCGGTCACCGCCTCTTGACGGATCAGTTGTGACTAGCGGTAGTCGGAACCACCGAAATCGAACTCCTCCAGCGGAACAGCTGGGCCCTGGGCAGGACCGAAGGAGCCGTAGTCCAGGTCGTCGTACGCCGTCAACTGCGCGTACATCGCCTGCTTGGCTTCCTCGGTGGGCTCGACCTTGACGTTGCGGTAACGGCTCAGGCCGGTGCCCGCTGGGATCAGCTTGCCGATGATCACGTTCTCCTTGAGCCCGAGCAGTGGATCGCTCTTGGCGTGGATGGCGGCATCGGTGAGCACGCGGGTCGTCTCCTGGAACGAAGCCGCGGACAGCCACGACTCGGTTGCCAGAGACGCCTTGGTGATACCCATGAGCTCCGGCCGACCCGAGGCAGGCTTGCCGCCCTCTTGGAGCACCCGCCGGTTGCGATCCTGGAAGATCGCCGACTCGACGAGTTCACCGGTGAGGAAGTTCGCATCCCCGGAATCGATGATCGTGATGCGCTTGAGCATCTGGCGAACGATGACCTCGATGTGCTTGTCGTGGATCGACACGCCCTGCGAGCGATACACCTGCTGCACCTGATCAACCAAGTGAAGTTGAACCGCGCGGGGACCGAGAATCCGCAGAACCTGCTTGGGATCCTCAGCACCGACGATGAGCTTGTCGCCCACGTCCACCCGGCCGCCGTCTTCCACCAGCAGGCGCGAACGCTTGGAGACGGGGTAAGCCATCTCTTCGCCGTCGCCGTCGGGGGTGACGATGACCTTGCGGGTCTTGTCGGAGTCATCGATCGTGACCGTGCCGGCGAACTCGGTGATCGGAGCGACACCCTTGGGGGTGCGCGCCTCGAAGAGTTCAACCACGCGAGGCAGACCGTGGGTGATGTCGTCGCCTGCGACGCCTCCGGTGTGGAACGTACGCATAGTCAACTGCGTGCCCGGCTCACCGATCGACTGCGCGGCGACGATGCCGATTGCCTCGCCGATGTCGACAAGCTTGCCCGTCGCCAATGAACGGCCGTAGCAAGCCTGGCAAGCACCGACCTTGCTCTCGCAGACCAGCACCGAACGAGCCTTCACAGACTCGATTCCAGCCGCCACCAGAGTGTCGATCAGCGCGAGCGTGAGCTCGTCGCTACGAGAGGCGATGACGGTGCCATCAACCTCGATGTCCTCTGCCATCAGGCGCGAGGCCGCCGAAGTGTCGACGTTGTCGATGACTCGAACCGTGCCATCGGCGTCTTTGACACCGATGATGGCGGGCAGGCCACGATCGGTTCCGCAGTCCTCCTCGCGCACGATCACGTCCTGCGAGACGTCGACCAGACGACGGGTGAGGTACCCGGAGTCTGCCGTTCGCAGCGCAGTATCCGCCAGGCCCTTACGCGCGCCGTGAGTGGAGATGAAGTACTCCAGCACGGACAGACCTTCACGGAAGTTGGACTTGATCGGACGGGGGATGATCTCGCCCTTCGGGTTGGCCACCAGACCGCGCATACCGGCAATCTGACGCACCTGCATCATGTTTCCGCGAGCACCGGAATCCACCATCATGAAGACCGGGTTGGTCTTCGGGAAGTTCTCGTTCATCGCGGCGGCAACCTCGTCGGTGGCACGGGTCCAGATGTCGATCAGGTCCTGACGTCGCTCGACCTCAGTGATGAGACCGCGCTCGTACTTCTTCTGAACCTTCTCGTCACGCGCATCGGCCTCCAGCAGCAACTTCGCCTTGATCGGCGGAGTCACCACGTCGGAGATCGAGATCGTCACACCCGAGCGGGTGGCCCAGTGGAATCCGAGCTCCTTGAGCGCATCCAGCGTGGCGGCAACCTGAACCTTGGGCTCTTTCTCCGCCAAGTCGTTCACCAGAGCGCCGAGCTTCTTCTTGTCCACCTCGTAGTTCACGAACGGGTACCCAGCAGGCATCGCGTCGTTGAACAGCGCGCGACCAAGCGTGGTCTCCAGCAGGAACGCCTTGCCCGGCTCCCAGCCCGCTGGTGCGTCGTAACCAGCTGGCGGAGTCGAGTCGCCGGTGAGTCGCAACCTGATGGGCGACCGCAGCGACAGTTGACCTGCATCGGCAGCCATCAATGCCTCGGCAACCGAGGAGAACGCCCGACCTTCGCCGGCCAAGCCCTCTTCCTGACCCGTCAGGAAGTAGATGCCGAGCACCATGTCCTGGGTCGGCGTGGTGATGGGACGACCGTTGGCTGGCGACAGGATGTTGTTTGCCGACAGCATCAGGATGCGGGCCTCGGCCTGCGCTTCAGCCGACAGCGGCAAGTGGACGGCCATCTGGTCACCGTCGAAGTCCGCGTTGAATGCGGTGCAGACGAGTGGGTGAATCTGAATGGCCTTGCCTTCGATCAGTTGTGGCTCGAACGCCTGAATGCCAAGCCGGTGCAGTGTCGGTGCGCGGTTAAGCAGTACCGGGTGCTCGGCGATGACCTCTTCCAGGACATCCCAGACGACCGGGCGCGAACGCTCGACCATCCGCTTGGCGCTCTTGATGTTCTGCGCGTGGTTGAGGTCGACCAAGCGCTTCATGACGAAGGGCTTGAACAGTTCCAACGCCATCTGCTTGGGCAGTCCACATTGATGCAACTTGAGCTGCGGCCCGACGACGATGACCGAACGACCCGAGTAGTCAACGCGCTTGCCGAGCAGGTTCTGACGGAAACGTCCCTGCTTGCCCTTGAGCATGTCGGATAGCGACTTGAGCGGGCGGTTGCCCGGTCCGGTAACGGGCCGACCACGGCGACCGTTGTCGAACAAGGCATCCACTGCTTCTTGCAGCATCCGCTTCTCGTTGTTGACGATGATCTCCGGCGCACCCAGGTCGAGCAGTCGCTTGAGGCGGTTGTTCCGGTTGATCACCCGACGGTAAAGGTCGTTGAGATCCGAGGTTGCGAACCGTCCACCGTCGAGTTGCACCATCGGGCGCAAGTCCGGCGGAATGACCGGCACGCAATCGAGCACCATGCCCATCGGCGAGTTGGTCGTGGACAGGAAGGCGTTGACGACCTTGAGGCGCTTGAGCGCCCGGGTCTTCTTCTGACCCTTACCGGTAGCGACGATCTCCTTGAGCTTTTCGGACTCAGCATCGAGGTCGAAGGTTTCCAGGCGTCGCTGGATCGCGGCTGCGCCCATCCCACCCTTGAAGTAGCGACCGTAGCGATCGCGCATCTCGCGGTAGAGCATCTCGTTGCCCTCAAGGTCCTGGACCTTGAGCGTGCGGAAACGGTTGAAGACGTCATCGAGGGCGGTCAGCTTGGCTTCGGCGCGACGGCGCATGCCGTTCATCTCGCGCTCGGCGGGCTCTCTGACCTTGCGCTTGGCGTCGGCCTTGGCGCCCTCGGCCTCGAGTACACCGAGATCCTCTTCCAGCTTGATCTGCCGCTTGTTGATGTCCTCATCGCGCTTGTCGGCGACCTGCTTCTTCTCGACCTCAATCTTGGCCTCGAGGCTTGGCAGGTCGCGATGACGAGCCTCCTCGTCGACCTCGGTGATCATGTAGGCAGCGAAGTAGATGACCTTCTCGAGGTCCTTCGGTGCCAGGTCGAGCAAGTAGCCGAGTCGGCTCGGAACACCCTTGAAGTACCAAATGTGGGTGACGGGCGCAGCGAGCTCAATGTGGCCCATCCGCTCACGTCGCACCTTGGCACGGGTGACCTCAACGCCACAGCGCTCACAGATGATGCCCTTGAAGCGCACGCGCTTGTACTTGCCGCAGTAGCACTCCCAGTCGCGAGTCGGTCCGAAGATCTTCTCGCAGAACAAGCCATCCTTTTCCGGCTTGAGGGTTCGATAGTTGATCGTCTCTGGCTTCTTAACCTCACCATGTGACCAATTGCGGATGTTTTCCGCCGTGGCCAAGCCGATGCGAAGCTCGTCGAAGAAGTTCACGTCAAGCATGGATCAGACCTCCTCAACACTGCTGGGCTCGCGGCGGGACAGGTCAATGCCCAGTTCTTCTGCCGCTCGGAAGACGTCATCGTCAGAGTCCTTCAACTCGATGGCTTGGCCGTCACTGGCCAACACCTCGACGTTCAGACACAACGACTGCATTTCTTTGATCAACACCTTGAAGGACTCCGGAATACCGGGTTCAGGGATGTTCTCGCCCTTGACGATCGCCTCGTATACCTTCACGCGGCCGAGCACGTCATCGGACTTGATGGTGAGCAGTTCCTGCAGCGCGTAGGAGGCGCCATAGGCCTCAAGTGCCCACACCTCCATCTCACCGAAGCGCTGTCCACCGAACTGCGCCTTACCACCCAACGGCTGCTGGGTGATCATCGAGTACGGGCCGGTCGACCGTGCGTGGATCTTGTCGTCGACCAAGTGGTGCAACTTGAGCACGTAGAGGTATCCGACCGAGACCGGCGCTGGGAACGGCTCGCCGGAGCGACCGTCCATCAGGTTCGCTTTGCCGTCTCCGCCAACGAGGGTCAGACCATCGGAGGTCTTGGGGGTTGACCCCAGCAGACCAGTGATCTCCTCCTCGCGGGCACCGTCGAACACCGGAGTCGCTACCCGGGTGCCCTTGGGCGCCGAGCGCGCTTCCTCACTCAATCCGGCTGCCCAGTCGGGGTTGCCCTCGACCTGCCAGCCTTGGCTGGCGACCCAGCCGAGGTGGGTCTCGAGTACCTGACCGACGTTCATCCGGCCGGGAACGCCGAGTGGGTTGAGGACAACATCGACCGGCGTGCCGTCGGCGAGGAATGGCATGTCCTCCACCGGCAGCACCTTCGAGATGACGCCCTTGTTCCCGTGACGACCAGCGAGCTTGTCTCCCACGTTGATCTTGCGCTTCTGGGCAACGTGAACGCGCACCAGGCGGTTGACGCCAGGTGGCAACTCATCGCCCTCGTCCCGATCGAAGACCCGGACGCCGATCACGACGCCAGCCTCGCCGTGGGGAACCTTGAGCGAGGTGTCACGAACTTCGCGTGACTTCTCGCCGAAGATCGCGCGCAACAGACGCTCCTCCGGAGTCAGTTCAGTCTCGCCCTTGGGCGTGACCTTGCCGACCAGGATGTCGCCGGTGGTGACTTCGGCGCCAATGCGGATGATGCCGCGGTCGTCGAGATCCCCGAGCACCTCTTCGGACACGTTCGGGATGTCCCGAGTGATTTCCTCGGGTCCGAGCTTGGTGTCGCGGGCATCAACCTCGTGCTCCTCGATGTGAATGGAGGAGAGCACGTCATCTTGCACCAAACGCTGGCTCAAGATGATGGCGTCTTCGTAGTTGTGGCCCTCCCACGGCATGAATGCCACGAGCAGGTTCGTGCCGAGTGCCATGTCGGCACCGTCGGTACACGGACCGTCGGCGATGACCTGGCCGGAAACGATGTTCTGACCCTCGTTGACCAACGGACGCTGGTTGAAGCAGGTGCCCTGGTTGGAACGTCGGAACTTGCGAACCCGGTAGGTCTGGTCCGTTCCATCCTCGTTGCGAACGTCGATCGTGTCGGCGCTCACCTCCGTCACGCGGCCACCTTGCTGGGCAACGATGACGTCGCCGGCATCGACCGCTGCGCGGTACTCCATGCCGGTTCCGACATATGGCGCATCGGATCGGATCAACGGCACCGACTGGCGCTGCATGTTGGAGCCCATGAGCGCACGGTTGGCGTCGTCGTGCTCCAGGAACGGGATCATGGCCGTTGCGACCGACACCATCTGGCGGGGCGAAACATCCATGTAGTCCACGTCCTGCGGGTGGATGTAGTCGACCTCGCCACCCTTACGACGGACAAGCACACGCTCTTCCTTGAAGGTGCCGTCATTCTCGATCGGGGCATTCGCCTGGGCGATGACGTGGAGGTCTTCCTCATCAGCGGTCAGGTAGTCAATCTTGTCCGTGACCCGACCATCGGTCACCTTTCGGTAGGGCGTCTCGACGAAGCCGAACGGGTTGACCCGTGCGAACGTCGACAGCGAACCGATCAGGCCAATGTTCGGGCCTTCCGGGGTTTCGATCGGGCACATGCGGCCGTAGTGCGACGGGTGCACGTCGCGCACCTCGAAGCCAGCCCGCTCCCGGGAGAGTCCACCCGGGCCGAGCGCGGACATACGACGCTTGTGCGTCAGTCCTGCCAGTGGGTTGGTCTGGTCCATGAACTGCGACAGCTGAGAGGTTCCGAAGAACTCCTTCAACGACGCGACGACGGGGCGAATGTTGATCAGGGTCTGCGGCGTGATGGCCTCAACGTCCTGAGTCGTCATCCGCTCGCGAACAACGCGCTCCATCCGGGAAAGACCCGTGCGGATCTGATTCTGGATGAGTTCACCAACGGTACGCAGGCGACGGTTGCCGAAGTGGTCGATGTCGTCGGTCTCGACGCGCACAGTGCCCCGAGGTGCTTCCATCTCGGTCTCACCAGCGTGCAAGCGAACGATGTACTCGATCGCGGCAACAATGTCTTCCACGGAGAGCACGTTCTCGCCGAGCTCGGCATCTTGACCGAGCTTCTTGTTGATCTTGTAGCGACCAACCTTGGCGAGGTCGTAGCGCTTCGGGTTGAAGTAGTAGTTGTTCAACAGCGTGCGCGCGGCGTCGACCGTAGGCGGTTCGCCTGGACGCAGCTTGCGATAGATGTCGAGCAACGCAGCGTCTTCGCCTTCGATGCTGTCCTTCTCCATCGTGGCGCGCATCGACTCGTACTGGCCGAAGCGCTCGACGATCTCCTCAGTGGTCATACCGAGGGCCTTCAGCAACACGGTGACCGGTTGCTTGCGCTTCCGGTCGACGCGGACAGCAACCATGTCCTTCTTGTCAACCTCGAACTCAAGCCATGCGCCGCGGCTCGGAATCACCTTGGCGGTGAAGATGTCTTTGTCGGAAACCTTGTCCAGGTTCGACTCGAAGTACACGCCCGGTGAGCGAACAAGCTGGGAAACAACGACGCGCTCGGTGCCGTTGATGATGAAGGTTCCCTTGTCGGTCATGAGCGGGAAATCACCCATGAATACGGTCTGGGACTTGATCTCGCCAGTCTCGTTGTTCATGAACTCGGCGGTCACGAACAGCGGCGCCGAGTAGGTGAAGTCCTTGTCACGGCACTGCTCGACCGTGTACTTGGGTGGCTCGAAGCGATGATCGCGGAATGACAACGACATGGTGCCGTTGAAGTCCTCGATGGGGCTGATCTCTTCGAAGATCTCCTCAAGACCGGACTTCTTGGGGATGTCGAGATCACCGCGATCGACTGCGGCCTGGACGCGCGCTTGCCACGACTCATTGCCTAACAAGGTGTCGAACGACGCGGTTTGCAACGCCAGCAGATCAGGAACCTCAAGGGGCTCACGAATCTTTGCGAAGGTCACACGAGGTGAGATGGGTGGTGCAGGACTAACGGGAGTGCGCAGGGCGGCCAACGACAGGTCCTTCCGGGCTGCTCGCAATTCGGCTGATTGAGCGCACGCCAATCACACGGTGTCAAGCTTCTGGTTCCCCCGAGGTTCCACGTCTCGCTTCAAAGGTGACGGCTTCGAAGGGACTTCTGAACTCACGGTTGTTGAACTGATGCGACGAGATGACGGGCAGCGCAATACAACACAGTAACTCACGGGCGGGCGCACGCCAATACCAGGTGGCTGTAGGAAGGCACGACTGTGAGGCGACTCACAGTCGTGCCCCGCTGGCGGCTCTCCTACCCGCTTCCGGTGCCAACCGATCAACTCCCAGCGATCCTCCCCGGTTGCGGTGGTCAGGTCAAGCACCGCGGTACTGCATGTGGATGACGACTGACGCACGCGTGCGTCCTGTGACGCCGTAAGAACAGGAAGGCCCGCCACAGATTCTGTGGCGGGCCTTCCTGTTCTTTCGCTCGGTCGACTACTTAACGGGTGTCTGACGGTTAAGTAGTTGTCCCTCGCTTGCGCTCGGTCGACTACTTAACTACTTAACGGTGACCGTCGCGCCGGCGGCCTCAAGGGCCTCCTTGGCCTTGTCTGCATCGGCCTTGTTGGCCTTCTCCAGCACGGCCTTGGGTGCGCTCTCAACGAGTGCCTTGGCCTCGCCGAGTCCCAGGCTGGTGAGCGCGCGGACCTCTTTGATGACCTGGATCTTCTTGGCGCCAACCTCTTCGAGGACGACGTCGAACTCGTCCTGCTCCTCGGCGGCGGCAGCGTCGCCACCACCGGCGGCGGGTGCGCCAGCGGCTGCAACGGCAACTGGAGCCGCTGCGGTGACGTTGAAGACCTCTTCGAACTGCTTGACGAACTCAGAGAGCTCGATGAGGGTCATTTCCTTGAATGTGTCGAGCAATTCCTCGGTGGACAGCTTCGCCATGTCGGCGTTCCCTTCGTCGGTTCCGGTTCAGCTGAACCGGAGGTTTGTTTGCCTCGACTCACTTGCGTGTGCAGCGAGCTCAGGCCTGGTTGTGTGTTGGTAGGGCTCTTACGTAGGTGTTACTCAGCAGCCTCGGCGGCTGGTTCCTGCTCCGCGGCGGGCTCGGCAGTGGCTTCTTCTGGGGCCGACTCGTCGGCAGCTTCAACGCCCGCTGCTGGCTCTTCGGCTGCTTCCGGTGCCTCGGCGGTGACCTGGGCAGGACCCTCCGCCTCGACCTTGGCCCGCAACGCTTCGACCGCACGAGCGGCCTGTGACAGCGGCGCGGCAAACAGCGAAACCGCCTGCTGTAGCGACGCATTCATGGCGCCGGCCAACTTGGCCAGCAGGACCTCGCGCGACTCAAGGTCAGCGAGCTTGGAGATGTCCTCGGCCGAAACGACCGAACCATCCATGTAACCAGCTTTGACCACCAGGGCTGGATTGGCCTTCGCGAACGCCTTGATGCCCTTCGCCGCAGCGACAATGTCGCCATCGACGAAGGCCAGGGCGCTCGGTCCTACGAAGTAATCGTCGAGGCCTTCGACCCCGGCGTCTTTAGCGGCAAGCTTGGCAAGCGTGTTCTTGACGACCGCGTAGGAAGCTTCGTCGCCCAACGTGCGACGCAACTCCTTGAGTTGCGCAACCGACAGGCCGCGGTACTCGGTCAGAACAGTGGCCGACGAAGTCTTGAACCGCTCAGCTATCTCGGCAACCGCAGTTGCCTTGTCTGGCCTCGCCATGGTTCTCCTTCTTCATGCAGGTGATGATCGCCCGTTCCACGCAGAAAGCCCGCAGCGCAGGAGCGCTACGGGCTTCAATCAGTGACCGGCTGAGCCGAACACTTACCGTTGCTTACCTGCGCGGGCGTCCTTGCGGACCTTCGCTGTCTTGATGCCTGCGTCGCAGACCCTCAGACAGACCGGCGGTCTTTGGTTCCCGATCAGGGTACACCGCGCCAGTGACGCCGCGTACCGCGACTAGGTGTCTCGGGGCTAAGCAGTCCTAGGAGGACTTCGTAGCGGTGCCGACCCGGGTAACGCTGGGGTCGACGGGGATGCCCGGGCCCATCGAGGTCGATACGACGACCTTCTTAAGGTAGGTGCCCTTGGCACTCGATGGCTTGAGGCGAAGCACCTCATCGAGGGCTGCGGCGTAGTTCTCCAGCAGTTGCTGGTGGTCAAACGATGCCTTGCCAACGACGAACTGCAGGTTGGCGTGCTTGTCGACGCGGAACGCGATCTTGCCGCCCTTGATCTCGTCCACGGCCTTGGCGACGTTTGGGGTAACGGTGCCGGTACGAGGGTTCGGCATGAGACCGCGAGGGCCAAGGACCTTGCCGAGTTGACCGACCTTGCCCATGAGCTCAGGTGCCGCAACAACGGCGTCGAAATCGATCCAGCCGCCCTTGACCTTTTCGATCAAGTCATCCGATCCGACGTAGTCGGCGCCAGCCGCGGTCGCAGCCTCAGCCTTGTCGCCGGTGGCGAAGACGAGTACGCGCTTGGTCTTGCCGGTGCCGTGCGGCAGGTTGACCGTGCCCCGGACGGCTTGGTCAGCCTTGCGGGGATCAACACCTAGACGCATCGCGACCTCGACAGTCGGATCGAACTTCTTGCTGCCGGTCTCCTTCACCAAGGCGAAGGCCTCGGTGGGCTCGTACAGAGCGTCGGCGTTGATCTGTTGCTCAGCGGCCTTGTATGCCTTGCTGCGCTTCATGCGCTTTCCCTTCGGTCAGTCCGCCGGATATGGCGGGTTGTGGTGCGAACCGGGACGGTTCTCCCACGTGGTGCGGTGGTTCGGCTTTCGCCTTCACTTGATTACTTGACGGTGTCCATTGTCAAGAATCAAGTTCGGCTTTCGCCTTCACTTGATTACTTGACGGTGATCCCCATTGACCGAGCCGTGCCCTCGATGATCTTCATCGCTGCATCGACGTCGTTCGCGTTGAGGTCAACCATCTTCCCCTCGGCGATCTCTTTGACCTGTGCCTTGGTGATCGAGGCGACGGACTTGAGGGGATTGCCTGAACCCTTGTCGACGCCAGCGGCCTTGAGAATCAGCTTGGCGGCGGGCGGGGTCTTGGTGACGAAGGTGAAGGAACGATCCTCATAGACCGTGATCTCCACCGGAATAACCTGGCCGCGCTGCGACTCGGTCGCGGCGTTGTAGGCCTTGCAGAACTCCATGATGTTGACGCCGTGCTGGCCGAGCGCGGGACCAACGGGCGGCGCTGGGTTAGCAGCGCCAGCCTGGATCTGCAGCTTGATCAGGCCAGCAACCTTCTTCTTCTTTGGTGCCATGACGTGCGGTCCTCTTCTTGCGCTTGCGCGCGATATCGGTTTCTAGTTCTTCTGGATCTGATTGAAGCTGAGCTCGACCGGAGTCTCGCGGCCGAAGATCTCCACAAGACCAGTGATCTTCTGGGCGTCAACATTGATTTCTGAAATGGTCGCATGAAGCGTTGCGAAGGGTCCATCCACCACCGTGACGGAGTCGCCGATCGAGACGTCGATCTCGGTCTGCGGTGCCTCGGAAGCGGCCTGTCCTGGAGCCGCTTCGGTTCCGGCAGGGTGCTCTTCCGGTTCGGGCGCCAAGATGTGCACGACCTCGTCCAACGTCAGCGGCACTGGATCGTGCGCCTGGCCCACGAAGCCGGTCACACCGGGGGTGTGACGAACCGTTCCCCACGCATCGACGCTCGGATCAGTCAGGTCCATCCGGACGAGCACGTAGCCGGGGAACTTGTTTCGCTTGATGTTCTTGCGCTGACCCTGCTTGATCTCGACGACCTCTTCGATCGGAACCTCGACCTGGAAGATGTAGTCATCCATGTCGAGGGTCTTGATGCGGCTCTCGATGTTTGCCTTGACCTTGTTCTCGTAGCCCGCGTAGGAGTGGATGACGTACCAGTCGCCCGGTGCCGAACTCATCGCGTCGCGGAATGCCTCGACCGGGTCCTGCTCCTGATCGTCGGACTCGACGACCACGCCATCGGAATCAACCTCAACGGCCTCAGTCACGTCGACGGTGTCACCAGCGGAATCCACCGCGAACTCCTCCGATTCGTCTACCGCAGGTGCGGCGTCGGCAGGCAATTCGGTCGCTTCACCGGCGGTGTCGACCACAAACTCCTGCTCCTCGTCGGAGGCAGGTGCAGCCTCCACGGGCAGTTCCGTCGCTTCGCCGGAAGCGTCGACCGAGAACTCAAGTTCCTCGGTGGGTGCCGGGGCGGCCTCGTGTGAGCCGGGATCCTCGGATGGTGTTGTGTCGGACACGTCAGTCCTCGCTGGTCGGATTGGGCACCGCTATTGCAGTCTTGCTGTGCTGGCTCATTAACCGAATACCGCCAAAACGCCCTTGGCAAACACGAAGTCGAGTACGCCGATGATCGTTCCCATGATGAGGACGAAGACCAGCACGACCCAGGTGTAGCTGACCAACTCTTTACGGGTCGGCCAGATGACCTTGCGCAGTTCGGCAACCGTCTGGCGGAAGAAGAGGGCAATTCGACTGAAGAGGCTCTTGCGAGGTGCCTTTTTGTCCTTGCCTTTGTCGGTTGACTTGTCAACCGCGCGCGACGACTTGGCCAGCGACTTGTCCGATGAGTCATCGGGCACGTTGTCAACGTCGGTCACGCATTCCTCCTCTACACAGTCAGTCGTGCGAGCTTGCAGGCTTTCAGGTTGTACGCAGGGCTGGCGGGACTTGAACTCGCAACCACCGGTTTTGGAGACCGGGACTCTACCAATTGAGCTACAGCCCTCCGGCGTCATGCACTTGGTCCTGACGGGTCTACCAGCTGCACTTGGCTGTGAGCAGGCTTGCGCCAGGTGGCATCCCACCAAGAAGCCGTCAGTCTACGCGAGCAGGACCCTCTTGGTCGATCCCGGGTGCGTGCCAGGTGTGAGCGGGACCGATATGGGTAAGGATGGAACCATGAGTTTCCCTCGCATCTCCGCGCGCATTGGATCCATCACCGAATCTGCCACGTTGGCGGTCGACGCAAAGGCTAAAGCTCTCAAGGCGGCCGGGCGCCCTGTCGTCGGCTTCGGCGCGGGTGAACCGGACTTCCCAACCCCTGACTACATCGTCGAGGCTGCCGTCGAGGCGTGCCGTGATCCCAAATGGCACCGGTACACACCGGCCGGCGGTCTGCCCGCACTGAAGGAGGCCATCGCAGTCAAGACCAAGCGAGACTCAGACTACGAAGTCTCCGCAAGCCAGGTCCTGGTCACCAATGGGGGCAAGCAGGCGCTCTACAGCGCGTTCGCGACCATCCTCGATCCCGGTGACGAGGTGCTGCTGCCCGCTCCGTACTGGACGACTTACCCCGAATCGATCCGGTTGGCTGGCGGCGTTCCGGTGCCGGTGCTGACCGACGAGTCCACCGGCTACCTGGCCACCATCGAACAACTCGAGGCGCAGCGGACCGACCGGACCAAGGTCCTGGTGTTCGTCTCGCCGTCGAACCCGACCGGCGCGGTCTACCCGCCCGACCAGGTCGCGGCGATCGGTGAGTGGGCCAACTCCCACGGCCTGTGGGTCATCACTGACGAAATCTACGAACACCTGGTCTACGGCGACGCGTTGTTCTCGTCGATCGTGACGCAGGTGCCCGAGCTGGCCGACCGCTGCATCGTCGTCAACGGGGTCGCCAAGACATACGCCATGACCGGCTGGCGGGTGGGCTGGATGATCGGCCCGCAGGACGTCGTCAAGGCGGCCACCAACCTGCAGTCGCACGCGACCTCCAACGTTGCCAACGTCTCCCAGGTCGCGGCACTTGCTGCGGTCTCCGGGGATCTGGCAGCCGTGGAGATGATGCGCGAGGCCTTCGATCGCCGCCGCCAGATCATGGTCGCGATGCTCAACGAGATCCCGGGCGTTAGCTGCCCGACGCCGGAGGGTGCGTTCTACGCGTACCCATCGGTCAAGAAGTTGATCGGCAAGGAGATCCGCGGCCAGCGGCCGGCCAACTCCACCGAACTCGCGGCCGTCATCCTCGATGAGGCTGAGGTTGCGGTCGTGCCCGGCGAGGCGTTTGGCACCCCGGGCTATCTGCGGCTGTCGTACGCACTGTCTGACCAGGATCTGGTCGAGGGTGTTGGTCGGATGGGCGCGCTGCTGCGCGAGGCCCAGTAACTCCCGAACCGGAGCCAGCTAGGGGCGCAATGGGCCCAGCCGTCCCGCGGTCGTTCTACAGCGAACAGTTCACCAAGTTCGGTTCCGGCTCGAGCGTGATGCCCATGATCCGCTGGACGCCAGCGCGCACGGCCGTGGCCACTTCCAACACATCGGTCGCGGTTGCCTGACCTCGGTTGGTGATTGCCAGCGTGTGTTTGGTCGACAGACTGGCGACGGCCTTGGGATCGTTGGGCCAGCCGCGGCCGAAGCCGGAGTTGTCAATCAACCAGGCTGCACTGACCTTGACCCGTCCATCGGCCGCTGGCCAGCGCGGCGCCTCGGCTGGCAGGCGACGCGCCTGATCGCCAGACACCAACGGATTGGTGAAGAAGGAGCCGACGCTCCAGGTGTCGTGATCGTCAATGTCGAGCACCATGCCTTTGGTTCGCCGGATGTCCAGGACCTTGCGACGAACGTTGATCCCGGGCAACCGATCCCCCGGTAGGGCTCCGAGTCGCTCGGCCAGGTCGACGTACTTGACCGGCGCCGACAGCGGAGATGATTCCAGCCGGAACGTCACGCGCAGGATGACCCACTTGCCAGGCTCGGACTTGAACCGACTGCTGCGGTAACCGAAGTCGCAGGCAGCCGGGTCCAAAACCTCAACCCGGCCCGTCGTTCGGTTGTAGGCCGTCACAGCCGTGATGACCTCAGCCACCTCGTGACCGTACGCGCCAACGTTCTGGATCGGGGTCGCACCGATAGAACCGGGAATACCCGACAGCGCCTCGATCCCTGACCAACCGTCGCTCGCCGCCCTGGCCACGAGGCGGTCCCAACTCTCCCCCGCGGCAACCGTGAGCAGGACGTGATCGTCGTCGGGGGTGACCTCGACACCACGGGTGCAGATCCGCACCACGGTCCCCGGGAATCCGTCATCGCCGATGACCACGTTGCTACCGCCCGCCAGCAGCAGCAATGGCTCACCAGCGGCATCTGCCTGGGCCGTGATGGCGATCAACTCGTCGTCGTGCGCAACCTCGACGAACGTTCGAGCCGGGCCACCAACGCGCAGCGTCGTCAACCCCGCCAGTGGAACGTCATGCTCCACGTCGGTTCGATCCTGTGCGGCCGAATTGGTCGGCGATCCGGACGAACCCACGCTCTCAACCCTAGGAGGTCAGTCGCGCAGGCGGATCACGCCACGCGCTTTGCCGAGCACGTCGACATCGGCACTGCGGGCGGTCAGTTCCACAACCACGTTGCCGTCCTCACGCTTCTCGGTGATCACAGCCGAGACGTCAACGGTCGCGCCTTTGTCATCGTCAGGGACCACTACCGGACGCGTGAAGCGAACCCCGTACTCAACAACCCGCGACGGGTCCCCCGCGAAGTCGGTCAGAACTCGGGCAGCCTCGGCCATCGTGAACATGCCGTGGGCGATGACGTTGGGCAGGCCGACCATCGTGGCGATGCGTTCGTTCCAGTGGATCAGGTTGAAGTCTCCCGACGCACCCGCGTACATGACCAAGTTGTAACGCTGGATGGGGAAGGACTGGGCGGGCAGCTCATCACCGACGCTGACGTCGTCAAACGACGGGATTGCGATAGTGGCGCTCATCTAGGCCTCCGAAGTTTCAGGTGCGGTGCCGCGGGAGACGGTCACATTCGTGGTGGAGACAATCAACTCGCCCTTGACGGTCTTGACGTCCTGGCGTAGCGCTAGCAACTCGTTTTTCCCGACCGCCGAGATGTCCACGATCGTCGATTCGACGATCACCTCGTCGCCGGCGTAGAGAGGGCGTTGGTAGGCAAAGTGCTCCTCGCCGTGGACCACGCGCCCGTAATCGAGGTTGAGGCTCGGATCGCCGATCGCGCCGACCATGGCCTTGAACGTGATCACAAACGGGAACGTCGGTGGGGCGATCAGGTCCGGATGTCCGGCGGCCTTCGCGGCGTCGACGTCGTGGTAGAGCGGATTCTTGTCCCCGATCGCGTCAGCGAACTCCCTGACCTTCTCCCGGCCGACCAGGTAGGCCGCATCCGTTCGGTACGTCCGCCCGATGAAGTCCGTGTTCAACGCCATCTGGCTACATCCCGCCGATCTGGCCGCCGGTGACCGGGATGGTCACACCGGAGATGAAGTCCGAGTCGGACGAGGCCAGGAAGGCGGTCACGTTGGCAATGTCCTCAGGGACTCCCAGACGCCCGAGCGAGATCATCATCTTGGCCATCTGGCGCATTTCTTCGGGAATGCCGAGCTCATTGCCGGGGCCCTTGGCGGCCGTCAGGCGGGTCTCAACAAAGCCGGGAGCGACGGCGTTGACGTTGATGCCGAATGCACCAAGCTCGCGGGCGAGCGTCTTGGTGACGGCGATGATGGCGCCCTTGGCGGCGGTGTAGTTGAACTGGCCGGGGTTACCCATCAACGCCGCGACACTGGACGTGAAGACGATCTTGCGGTTGTAGGCGGGAGC
>JAGNDY010000006.1 GCA_018003655.1 Candidatus Nanopelagicales bacterium | reverse complement strand
GGGATTGCCAATTCGACGGTGAGGTCGTAGGACACCAGCATTGAGCCGTCGGAATTTGGAATGATCGAATAGGTCCCTTCCTGCTTCTTCAGAACGCTTCCCTCGTTGAGCCACCAACTGACCGAATCATTGCCGTTCCATTCGTAGCGAAGAACGAACGTGTCCTGGATCGGCCCAGATGAGAAGTGGAATCGGGCCACCTTGGGGCGCCCATCCGCAAAGGTCTCTAGGACGTCGATCGATTCCACGCCTTCGCTCCAGCTCGGATACTGAGCCAGATCGGCGATGACACCCATGATGGCGGATGCCTGCGCGTTGATCGAAATCTCACCGTGGGTTCGATCTGCCATGGAGTGTTCACCTGTCCTTGTCGGTGCGGTCCCCTGACACTAACGCGTCCACGTCCACCACGAACGGCCGACGAGTTGCTCGGAAGTGCCCCACGTTGATGCATTCGGTTCGACCGATCCGGTACCTCGCCGCTTGCGGCTGGTGCACGTGACCAAAAACGGCGTACTGCGGTTGGGTCTCGCGAATCAACTTCAACAATGCCGTGCTGCCGACTTCCAGCCGGTTTGCAATCACGTCGTAGGTCAAGTCCGGAATTGCTGGCGGGATATGCGAGAAAAGCACGTCAACTGGGCCCACGGCTGACACCAGCGCGTCAAACTCCTCAACGGCGACCTCGTTCGGCGTACGGTAAGCAGACGGTAGGCCTCCCCCGACGAATCCGAGCCGCAAGCCATCAATCGTCGCGGACTCGCCATTGAGGACACGGTGGCCCGGCCGCAAGTACTTGCCCCACAAGTCAGGCAGATCAACGTTGCCGTACGTCAGCAAGGCGGGGGCGGGCATGTCGTTGAAAATCTGCCGATACTGCCTGTCGATAATCTCGGAAAAGACCGTCATCCGCAGGCCAGGATCATCGCGGCCGTACATCCGTTCCCAGGCGCTCGCCGTGAGCGCACGCGCCTCGCTGAATCGCTTGGCAAGCCGCAGCTCGATGTAATCGGCGGTCAGTTCGCGGCCGAACACCTCGGAGAATGCGCCCTCCGACGGGTCTTGGTAGTCCAGATACAGCAGCAAGTCTCCAAGGCAGACGAACACGTCGGCTCCGCTGGCGGCATCCGCGAGTTCGCGGCTGGCCCCATGAACGTCACTGACCACGTGCAGCCTCATCGCGGGCAGCCTACCGAGCGGCCGCGTTGGACCGCGTGGGCGATTACTGCTGGTCGGTGGGCGGTGCGGTGTGCAGTGCGGCGGCTGAGCCGACCTCGCGGTTGCCTTCGAGCTCATCCTTGAGCGCCCACACGATGTGCTTCCACGCCTTTGCCCGACGGACGCGGACGCGGGCTGCCTTGCGATTGCCGGCCATTGTGTTGTCAAACGGGTCAGGCTCGGTCGTCGAACCGGACTTGGTCGGTACGACGCGCAAGTAGTAGTGCAGCGTCGTACCGTCTCCTACCGGTTCCAGCCAGATCTCCATCGAGCCCACGAACGCGCCTGTGATCGACCAGCGAATCCCCGCAACACCGCGATCCATGAACACTGACAACTCGACGTCGGGGAACCACTCCTGCCAGCGTGCGGGATCGGCGACCACACCACTTACAGCCGTCGGCGCGGCAGCGATGAACGTCTCGTCGACGAGGTCAACTCCAACCATCATTCGCCCCCTTCATCCGCAGTCAGGGTATGGGCGCTGCAGGAACGTGGCGAGCCAGGAGTGCCACCAGCTCGTCGCCAAAACGTGAAGAGCTCTTGGGTCCGTTTGCCGTGACGACCTTGCCGTCAACCGTCACGCCCGGCCCGGTGTAGACGGCGCCGTGCTGGCGCAACGTCTCGGCCTCGGTCCCCGCGACGGTCGCTCTTACCCCTTCCAGCACGCCCGCGTTGGCCAGGATGACCGGAGCGAGACAAATGGCACCGAGGACGAGATTCTTTGTCACAGCCTCCTGCGCAATACGGTGTGCCTGGCGGTCGCCGTACAACAGCTTCGAGCCGCCACCGCCAACGAACACGACCGCTAAGAAGTCATCCGTGCGGACCTGATCCAGTGTCATGACGGACTCGACGTTCCCGCCGCGTGAACCTGGGCACACCGCGGCCACGGTGCTCGCGACGACCGACTCGTAGCCGGCAGCCTCGATGACACTGCGGGTGTCGAAAAGTTCCTCGTCCCGAAAGCGCTCAGGTGGCACTACGAAAAGGACCGTCGCCATGTTGCGAGCCTACCCGCGCGGCGGAGGATCCCCCAGGGAATGCGCCCACGCGTAGATCGACCCGTCAAAATCAGCTTCTCCCGAACCAACCTCGCTGGCTGCTTGCTCGCTTCACCGCGCATCCACGTGCGTCTGTTGGACATGATTCGACGGCGCGGATAGCTGTCGCGGGGTCAAGGCACCGCGGCCCTCTTGGACGCATCTGGCGGCAATACGGCTGAAGGGAGCGCTGGTGGCGATCACGCTACTGGTTGTTGATGAGCACGAGCTCATCCGTGGCGGCCTGCGGCGAGCATTTGAAGGCGAGGGCGACTGCGACGTGATCGGCGAGGCCGCCACGATTGCCGAGGCAACCCGCCTCATGACCCTGCTCAGCCCGCAGATCATCGTGCTGGAAGCCCAATTGCCGGACGGAAGTGGCATCGAGGCGGGCCGCAAGCTCCGCTCCCAGGTGCCCGACCTCGGCATCGTGATTCTGACCGGAAAGTCCAACGACGAGCGCCTGTTTCAAGCACTCGACGCGGGCGCAAGCGCCTTCGTCACCAAATCCTCGCCGGTCGATGATGTCGTTGCCGCCGTCAGACATGCCGCCGTCTCACCACACACGTTTACCGCTAGCGATTTGCCGGAGGCGATGAAGCGTCGAATGTCTCCTTCCGGCCCACAACTGAGCCCACGGGAACGCGAGGTGCTTCAGCTACTCGCCGACGGCTTGAGCGTGGCTCAGATATCTCGAGACCTGTTCATCAGCGAATCCACGACGAAGACCCACATCTCCAAGCTCTACGAGAAGTTGGGCGCCGGCAACCGGGCCCAAGCACTGATGTCCGCTCTTCGGCTTGGGTTGCTGCGGCAATCTGCCGATCAAGACTAAATGTCCGCCAACGCCAACGCCGCCGCGGCGACTTGGCGCCGACCCGTGCTGCTCGCGTTCGTCTGTGTCGCGGCGGGCGCGCTGGCCACGACCGCCGGCCCGTTACGAGATGTCGATGTCTTCTGGCACGTCCGACTGGGCGGTGAGTTGCTGAATGGAACCTCGATCTACGACGTCGGCCGTGACTGGTCGTACGCCCCCGTCGACAACGCTTGGGTGTCAACGCAGTGGATCGTCGAGGTCGTCTTCTCGTGGCTGAACTCGCTGTGGGGATGGAACGGGCTCGTGGCCTTCCGGGCAGCGACCACCGCTGCCACGTTCGCAACGATCGCCTGGGTGGTCTTCCCGCGCACGGCACGCCCAACTCAGACCAACCGAATGTGGGCTGGACTCGTCACCGCATGCCTGGGCATCTTTACGGTCATCCTTTTCGCACAGGAACGGCCACAACAGGTCTCATTCATACTGCTGCCCCTGGTCGGGCTGTGGTGGCTCCAGGCGGTCCGCGACGGGAAGGTCCCTCGCTGGTGGATGCTGCTGCTCCTGACGGCGGTGTGGGCAAACTGCCACGGCCTTTGGGTCATGCTTCCGTTTGCGCTTGGCTTGGCATTCGTCGGCCGATGGCTCGACGGTGGCCGCCGCGACGCATCCCTCAAACCGCTGGCGATCGCCGTCGTCGCCAGCCTTGCCGGTGGGTGCGTGTCACCGGTAGGTCCACTGAACCTCCTGAGCCCGGTCAGATTCGCTGGCACCACAAGTCAGATCAGCGAGTGGGAACCGACCAGCATGGTGGCGATCTCGAGTCTGGGCTTGACGGTGATGCTTGTCCTCTTCGCCGCCGCCTGGGCCCGCGGCCGCCTCCGACCGAAGCGCTCGGAGGTCCTGTTCGTCATCTTCATGGTCATCTTCGGCACAGCGGCCGGTCGTAACGTCACGCCGGCGGTGCTATTGCTGTCGGCGGCGTTGGCGTGGCGCCTCAGCACCGCCTGGTCTGGCCCCAACCGCCGCAGGCCCGCCGAAGGCCTCCTGGGCGCCTCCGGCCCGGTCGCCGTAGCGGTGATTGTGGTGGGCTTGACTGCAACTGCGATGATGGTTATCCGAACGGTTGCGATTCCACCAGATTCACGACCGGTCGGGCTGGTGATGCGGATCGCAGAGACACAAGGTTCACAGCGAGTGCTCAATGGGTATGACATCAGTGGACTCGTGCTTTGGTACGCACGACCAGCAGTCAGCAGGTCCGTTGTACAAGTAGGAATAGATGGGCGCGCCGATCGGTACGGGGCGACGTACATCGACCAATATCTGTCCATGGAACGGGGACGTCCCGGCTGGGAGGAAACCGTGCAGGAGCTGCGTCCCACAGTGGCGCTACTACCAGAGAAGGATGCGTTGGTTCCGTTGCTGCAAGCACATGGGTGGCACACCTCCGACACCGAAGCCGAGTACGTCCTTCTGACTCCGCCCGAAGGAGCCGGATGAGCACCGCGCGGTACCCACAACTTGGGCGTTATGCGACCATCCGTCGCCTCACTGACTGGTGGGACTCGCCACGTTCGGCGTCGTGGCGCGGAAAGCCCGGGTTGATCACCACCTACGTTCTCAGCCGAATCTTCTTGGTCCTCGTCCCGCTGGGGTTCTTCCCCTACTCGGGCGGCAAGCTCATGGCCAACGACGTCGTCCTCTATAACTCGTGGGCGCAAGTCATCATGTCCGGTCACTACCCGGTCAACGACCCGATGTGGCAGTACCCACCGTTGGCGGGCTTCGTTTTTGCCATCGGTTCGGCAATCACCAGCCACCCGACCGCTGGCTTCATCATTCTGGCCCTCTTAGCCGACTTGCTCATCTTCGTCACGTTGCTGCGCCGTGGATTGGCGGTCGGACGCCTCGCCGGCGCATGGACGTACACGATCGCGGGTCTGGTCATCGGCCCAGTCATGCTGAGCCGATTCGACATCTTCCCGACGGTCCTGGCGGTCTTCGCGCTGCTGATGCTCGCCAAGCCTGTGCGCAGCGGCATCCTGCTGGGTTTCGGCACGCTGCTGAAGGTCTGGCCGGCATTCCTGATCGTCGCGCATCCCCGCCGAGCCCTGCCCAAGGTTGCCGCCGCAATGATCGCCACGGTCGTCGCCGGCATGAGTTTGCTGTCCCTGTGGGGCCCGGGGTTCCTCACGTTCCTGAAGGAGCAAGGCGACCGGGGACTGCAGATCGAGTCGGTGGGAGGAGTCGTCTATGTGATTGGGCAGTACCTCGGCCTCGACGTTGAGACGGTGTTCCGCTATGGATCGATGGAGATCAATGCCACCGGTGCCGGGTTCATCGCATCCTTCGTGACGATCGCAGGATTCGTGACTCTCGGCGCCATCGCCTACGCCCGCCTGCGTGGCCGGTTGGAGCATGTTGCCGGACCGGATGTCGCCCTTGCTGTGATCCTGGTGTCAATCGCGTCAAGTCGCGTGTTCTCTCCGCAATACATGGTCTGGGTCGCCGGTATCGCAGGCGTTTGCATGCTCAGCAGCCACACCCGGATGAAGCCGATCATCTGGCTGCTGATGCTCGTGGCCCTGTTCGGCCAGCTCGTGTACCCGTTCACCTACGGAAACATGATGACCGGCGGCTGGTATGGAGTGCTCTTCCAGGCCCTGCGCATTGGCCTGCTGATGGTGGCTACGGCTTGGGCGGTCGTTCGGGTGATGCGTCCGGTTCGCGCTGCCGAATCCGGTGCCAGCGACGACCACGTTGCGGCACAGCGCCGTGAGAGTGACTTCGCCTGAAGCCGCCGAGCGCGGCACCTACTCCGCGTCGGGGTTTCGACCGTCTAACAGGTCCGTCAACCGGCCGGCGATCAGCGGCCAGCTCCAAGTCCTCTCCACCCACGCCCGACCGGCCCTGCCCATCTGCGCTGCGCGTTCGGGGTTCTGCAGAAGCTCGATGAGCCGACTCGATACGGCCGTTGAGGAACCACCAGGCACGACGTATCCGGTCTCTCCAGCCAGAACCGCATCTGGAGCTCCACCGGAATCACCGGCGATCACCGGCAGACCGGTTGCGCTGGCTTCCAGGTAGACAATGCCGAGACCCTCAACATCCAGCCCACGGTTGCGGGTACGGCACGGCATCGCAAAGACGTCACCCGCGGCGTAGTGCGCGGGCAACTGGTCAAACGGAACCGAGCCGGTGATGACGACACTGTCGGCGAGCCCACGCTCGGCAACCAGCTTCTCCAGGTCTGCGCGGTAGGGCCCACCACCCACGATCAGCAACGCGGCCCCCGGGACGGCTCGCGCGACCTCGGGTAACGCGTCGATCAGGGTGTCCTGGCCCTTACGCGGCATCAGCCGAGAGACACAGACGACGACAGGCCTGCCGGCCAGGCCGAGCCGCTCACGCACGAGTGCACCTTCCTGCGCGTTGACCGGCGAAAACGTCTGGTCATCGACGCCCGGGACCAGTCGACGCATCCGTGAGGCCGCGGCGGGACTCAGCGCACGCGCAATCCGCGAGCGCGTGTACTCCCCCAAATAGGTGATCGTGTCAGTCGCATCACCGATTCGGTGCAGTGCCTGTTTGGCGCCTGGGGTCACCGCCCAGGCGGCCTCATGCCCGTGGGTGATGCCGACCAGGCGCTCAACGCCGGACTTCCGCAGTGACCCGGCTAACAGGCCAAGTGGCGCTGTGGCACCAAACAGCACCCGGGTACAACCTTCGGCAGCGGCAATTTGCTTGGAGCGGCGAAGGACCGATGGTTCCGGCAACATCAATGAAGTGCCATGCCGAACGACGGGGAATGGTTGTTGGGCATCGAACTGAGCCGCACCCTTCCACTTTGGCGCGTACACCACGATCGAACCCTCAGGCTGTCGCAGAACCAACCCGTGGACAAAGGACTGAATCCCGCCGGAACGAGGAGGAAAGTCATTCGTAATGACGAGGGTTCTGTCGGTCACCCGGCCATCTTGCCCGACTCGTCGGCAACCAGTCGCAGCGGCGGAACCAGCCCCGACTCAGCCAGCAGACCAATCACCCGACGTTCCTCGGACACAAGCTGACCATCCTCGGGGCCACCTAGGAGCACGCTGACGACACAGTCGTTGCAGGCATCTCCGGCGACTACGCAGGTCCCGCAGTCAATCAACATCTTGGATCTCCCTTGCCTTGAACCCCGGAGCACCGGTCGAGTCCGGGCTTGCAGTTCGAAAGCTATGAGTCCCCTCCGACAATTCCGTCGGCGATCAAGTCGGCAACGCGCTGTGGATCCAGGCCGGCCTCGGCCAGAACCTGTACGTTGTGCTCGCCTAGCTTCGGCGCAGTCAACCCCTTGTCCCCCTCGGCGGCCCAGGGAACCGACCGAATGACGGGCACGTGAGTTCCGTCCCGGAAGGCCGCACTGGTGACTGTTGCGCGGTCGAGGAAGTGCGGCTCAGCAAGTGCCTCCTCGACGGTCAAGACCGGTCCGACGCAGGTGTCCTCGCCCGCGAGCAGGTCCATCCATTCCGCGCGCGATCGGGACTTGAACGCCGCGGCCAGTTCCTGCCGAAGCTGCTCCTGATTCGCGATGTCGTACTGCTGATCGGCCAGCTCGGGTTTACCCATGAGGTCGACCATGCGGGCGAAGAATTTGGCTTCGAGACCGCCCACCGTCAGCCACTTGCGGTCGGCACACTCGTAGACGCCGTAGCAGGCGAGCGAGCCCGTCAACAGGTCCGGCACGGCCGGGGGCTGGCCAGTTCCGGCGAGAGTGGCGACCGCCAGCGGAAGCATCGAGGCAACGGAATCTGTCATCGCCACGTCGGCCCGGAAGTCCCGCCCCTGCTTTTCCGCCACCCGGAGACCGGACAGCACGGCCAACGCAGCGTGCAGACCGGCCCCGAGGTCAGCGCTTTGCAAACTCGGCAGCGTCGGCGCGCCGTTGGAATCGACCACCAATCCCAGCGCGCCGGCGTAGCCCGATGAGTTCAAGTCATGCGCTGGACGGGTCGTATATGGCCCGGTCGATCCAAACGCGTTGATGGACACATGCACCAATTTGGGGTTGGCAGCCAGCAGCGCCGTCGTTGACAACCCGAGGCGATCGAGCACACCGGGCCGGAACGAGTCGATGAGCACCTGGGCGTCGGCGACGAGAGCGAGCAGCAGGTCACGGCCTTGGTCGGCCTTCAGATCGAGACTCAGGGAGCGCTTGCCCCGGTTCAGCACCATATGCGCGGCCGCTTCACCGCCATGTCCCGAGCCGAGCAGGTGACGGATTCCGTCCCCACCTTCGATTTGCTCCACCTTGACGACGTCGGCACCGAGTCCAGCCAGCAGCAGCGTCGCGAAATTCCCGGGCAACAGCCGGGTCAGGTCGAGGATCCGGACACCTGCCAGCGGCGATCGCGCATCCGGCGAAGTGGCCGGCTGCGCCGGAGTGGGGCTGGTCACGGCTGAGCCCGCGGAACTGTCTCGACCGAGTCCTTGGCACCGCACCAGCGGCACGTCACCGACTCGACTGTTTCGCGCAGGACAGTGCGTTCGTCGATCACCGGCTCTCCGGCGAGGTCGGCATGCCAGTACTCGTTGGAGCGCACGGTTCGGACAACGTCGAAGCGGGTGAGGTTGCCGCAAGCAGCGCAGCGCCACCGGGAATTGGTATCAGGAAGTTCTGTCACAGCTGGTCATCCTGCCGCCTGTTGTGAGGCCGCGATCCACCGGTCCAGCAACTCGCTGCACGCACCTGAATCGATGGCCTCATAGGCACGCGGGAGTGCCGCCGCAATGTGCTGTTCACAAGTGCCCGACGCAGGCTCGGACCCGGTCGCGGCATCCCAACTGACCAGGGCTCCGGCCGCGTTGAGGGCAACCGCATCGCGAACCGCGGCGAGGTTCCCGCTCGTGTCTCCGGCAAAGACGCTGGTCATGACCTTGGCATTCATGGCTGCGTCACCGCCTCGAAGCGCTCCCGGTTGGGCCTTGGTCACCCCGAGACCCGCCAAGGTGATCGACCCGTGCTCAACCTGGGGTGTGCGGACGTCCCACACTTCCGTGGAATCGAAGACCGTCACCTCATCGAGGCCGTCGACACCACGAACGACCATGCCGACGGTGCCCCGATTGGCGAGCACTCCGGCCATCACCGGCGCGAGTCGCTCGTTCGCGCAGCCGACGAACTGCGCGATCGGTCGAGCCGGATTGGCCAACGGTCCGAGGATGTTGAATACCGTCGGCACGCCAATCTCGCTGCGGGTGGGACCAACGAACCGAAACGCCGGGTGGAATGCCCGCGCAAAGACAAAGCCGATCCCGACCTCGTCAACGCACCGGACCACACCCTCGGCAGGAAGCTCGATGGCCACGCCTACGGCCTCAAGGAGATCTGCTGAACCACATTGCGAACTTGCAGCGCGGTTGCCGTGCTTGACGACGCGCGCTCCAGCGGCGGCCGCCACGACCGAAGACATCGTGGAGATATTGACCGTGTCGGCCTGGTCACCGCCGGTACCAACCACGTCCAGGGTCGGCTCATCAATCTCCAACGGGATGGCTTCATCGAGCATCGCGGATACCAGACCACCGACCTCAGCGGCGGTCTCCCCTTTGGCGCGCAGCGCGACCGCGAAGGCGGCAATCTGCGCCGGAGTCGCCTGACCCGCCATGATCTCGGTCATTGCCCAGTTCGTCTGACCAGCGTCCAGGTCGTGGTCGGCCAGCAACTGGGCTATCAGCTCTGGCCAGGTTTCACTACTCATGCGCCAACGGCACCGGCTGCTACCCGACCCCTCAGTAGTGATCCGACTGCTTCGGCAAGCTGCATCGCGTCCAGCGGGTGCGACACGACGGCGTCGGCGCGCGACCAGGTTGCCAACCAGGCATCTTGCGGCCTGCCGATCAAGACCAGGATCGGCGGGCACTTGTAGATCTCGTCCTTGAGCTGGCGAGCGATCCCCATCCCGCCGGCTGGCACAGCCTCGCCGTCGAGGATCGCCAGATCGACGCCGCCAGCATCCATCTGCCGGATGACCGAGGGTTCGGTCGCGCACTGAACGTAATCAACCCGAGGCAACTCGGGTGACGGTCGCGGACCCAAAGCCGTGAGTACCTCCGCACGGGTATTGGCGTCGTCGCTGTAGACCAGTACCCGCAGGGTCGGTCCGGCATTCGCGCTCATCATGCTCCTCGTCAGGCATTGGATCGGTGGTCGCAGGCTCGATGCTACTGGCCCGGCTCCGGGGTTGCGTGGGCATCCACCCGCCGACGGCTGGACAAATCAGCCTTCGTCGCGACACGCCCTAGTCTCTCGGTTTGGGGGGTCAAGCGGTATCCGGACTCATTACCTGCAAGAATCCGCGCCGTGGCGACTGTTACCGCTGAAGAGACGCGAGCACGTGTACCTGTGAACCGACCGAACATGGTCGCGATCGGAACAATCATCTGGCTTTCGAGCGAGTTGATGTTCTTCGCAGCCCTGTTCGCGATGTACTTCACGCTGCGTTCGGTCAACCCTGGAATCTGGGCTGAACAGACCGAGTTGCTCAATGTCCCCTTCGCCGCCTTCAACACCACGATCCTGGTTCTGAGCTCGGTGACCTGCCAGTTGGGAGTGTTCGCGGCTGAGCGCGGCGACCGCCGCAAGCTGCGAATGTGGTTCATCATCACGTTCCTGATGGGTGCCTTCTTCATCGGCGGGCAGGTCAAGGAGTACACCGAATTGATGGCCGAGGGCCTGACGCTGTCGTCGTCGCCCTACGGATCAGTCTTCTACCTAACGACCGGCTTTCACGGAATGCACGTCCTTGGTGGCTTGATCGCCTTCCTGTTCGTGTTGGCGCGTACTTACGTCACTAAACGCTTCACCCACGAGCAGGCAACAACGGCCATCGTTGTGTCTTACTACTGGCACTTCGTCGATGTTGTCTGGATTGCCCTCTTCGCTACCATCTACATCCTCAAGTGACCACACCCATGGCCATTTACCAGCACGAGATCGGGGCGCACCGGTGAACACTCTGACGGCAACTCGCAGGCATCGCGCCGCAGCGCCAATTCTGGTCCTGCTCGCCCTTGCCCTCGTGGGCGTCATTTACGCAGCGGTGGGCTCAGCTACCTCCGCGCAGGCCGCTGGCGACCAAAAAGCCCTCGATGCCCAAATCGCCGCGGGCCAGAAGCTCTTCGTCGAGGGGTGTTCAAGTTGTCACGGCCTCGCGGCCCAGGGTGGCCCCGCAGCACCGACTCTGATCGGTGTCGGCTCCGCAGCCGTGGACTTCCAGATTTCCACCGGTCGGATGCCACTGGCCGCTCCGCAAGCACAGGCGCCGAGCAAGCAGGTCATCTACTCCGACGAAGAAACCGCCGCAATTGCCGCCTACATCGGCTCACTGGCGCCAGGCCCGCAGATCCCGACTGCGGAGCAACTCAACTATGAGGGTGCCAACCTCGCCGAGGGTGGCGAATTGTTCCGTACCAACTGCTCGCAGTGCCACAACTTCGCCGGCGCTGGTGGGGCACTGTCCAACGGCGCCTATGGACCGAACCTGCGCGACGCGACGCCCAAGCAAATCTACGAAGCCATGCTCACCGGACCCGAGAACATGCCGGTGTTCAGCAACGACACCCTCACGACTGAGAACAAGCAGGCCATCATCAAGTACATCCAGAACATGAAGACGGAGACCAGCTATGGCGGGTGGTCAGTAGGCCGCCTCGGCCCAGTCTCTGAGGGCCTCGTTGCCTGGCTGGTTGCACTTGGTGGGCTCATTGCCGTGGCTGTGTGGATTGGAGCGAAGGTTCGATGAGCGACACCCCATCCGACAACACGACGCTGGATACCGAAGCGGCGGCGGCCGCTGGCGACCAGGTAGTACTCCCAGACCACCACCCTCGGCGCACCGACTTTGATCCACGGGCCGCCAAGCGCGCGGAGCGCCAAATCTCCATGATGTTCGGGCTTTCAGCTGTCTTCACGATCCTCTTCGTCGTCGCATTCGTGATGATCCCGACCGACCAGTCTGTCCGCGTCCCCTTCCTGGGTCCCCTCGGTGCCAGCAACGTCGCGCTCGGCGTGACTTTCGGCCTGGCAACGTTCCTCATCGGCGCCGGAATGATCCAGTGGGCCAAGAAGCTCATGGCCGACAAGGAGGTCGTGCAGCAACGTCACTCGCTGCGGTCCTCCGACGAGGGTCGAGAAGGCGCCATTGCGGAGTTCGAGGCCGGCGTCGCCGATTCTGGCTTTGCCAGCCGCCGCATCCTGCGCCGTTCCCTACTCGGCGCGATGGCGCTCTTCCCGATCCCGCTGGTCGTCATGTTGCGCGATCTCGGCCCGCTGCCGGAGGACAAGCTCGCGACGACCATGTGGCGACCGGGAATGCGGGTTGTCCTCGACATCACCGGAGCGCCCATCCGTCCGTCGGATATTCCGGTCGGCGGCATCGTTTCGGCCATGCCGGACGGCCTGCCCGCCGTTCAGCAAGCGGCTGGAACCCAGAATGAGCGGGCCAAGGCAGTCGTGCTGCTGGTCCGAATGAACCCAGACGAGATCCTCTCCCAGCAAGGTGGAACAGACGCTGAACCTTGGGATTACCAGGGCATCATGTGCTTCTCCAAGATCTGCACCCACGTCGGTTGCCCCATCGCCCTCTACGAACAGCGCACTCACCATTTGCTCTGCCCGTGCCACCAGTCGACCTTCGACTTGGCGGACTCGGCGAATGTGGTCTTCGGACCAGCTGCGCGGTCCTTGCCACAACTGCCAATCAAGCTTGATCTGGAGGGCTATATAGTCGCCCAGGACGGCTTCAACCAGCCAGTCGGCCCGAGTTACTGGGAGCGTGCATGAGTGCAGTAATGGATCGCGCTGGCGAGGCCGTCAACAATCTCGATGAGCGACTGACGATAGGAAACTGGGCCAAGCGAAACCTGCGCAAGGTCTTCCCGGATCACTGGACATTCATGTTCGGCGAGATGGCCCTCTACAGCTTCATCATTCTGCTGCTTTCCGGCATCTACCTGTCGTTGTGGTTCAAGCCTTCGATGACCGAGGTCATCTACAACGGCTCCTACGTCCCGCTTAAGGGCCTGGCAATGTCCGAGGCCTACAAGACGAGCCTGGACATTTCGTTTGACGTCCGCGGCGGGCTACTCCTTCGCCAGATCCATCACTGGTCGGCGATGGTCTTCATCGCTGCGATGTCGATCCACGTTATGCGCGTGTTCTTCACGGGCGCATTCCGCAAGCCCCGCGAGATCAACTGGAGCATTGGCGTCCTGCTGCTCACACTCGGCTTCGTCGAGGGTTTCGCCGGTTACTCCCTGCCCGACGACCTGCTCTCCGGAACGGGTCTACGCATCGCGCAGGGCATCATGCTCTCGATCCCGGTCGTCGGAAGCTACGTCTCCTTCTTCGCATTCGGTGGCGAGTTCCCCGGCGACATCTTCATATCCCGGCTTTACGGCATTCACATACTTCTGCTGCCAGGAATAATCCTGGCACTCATCACGGCGCACATGCTCATCGTCTGGTACCAGAAGCACACCCAGTACCCAGGCAAGGGCAAGACCAACGACAACGTGGTCGGCTACCCCTTCATGCCGGTCTACATGGCCAAGGCGGGTGGCTTCTTCTTCGTCGTCTTCGGTGTCGTCGTGGCTGTTTCCGGACTGGTAACCATCAACCCGATTTGGGCATACGGGCCATACGTTCCCGACCAGATCACGGCTGGTTCGCAACCCGACTGGTACATGGGTTGGCTGGAAGGTGCCCTGCGCGCCATGCCCAACTGGGAGACCGTGCTCTGGGGCCACACCATCAGTTGGAACGTCCTGATACCCGGCGCCTTGGTGCTTGGCATCATTCTGACCTTAATGGCCCTTTATCCATTCATTGAGGCCAAGGCGACCGGCGACAAGCGCGAGCACCACCTGCTGGACCGCCCGCGCAACGCTCCGACCCGGACCGCGCTCGGTGCCATGGCGCTTTCGTTCTACCTCATGCTGCTGATCGGCGGCGGCAACGACGTCATCGCCCACGCATTCGACCTCTCGATCAACGCAATCACTTGGTTCATTCGAATAGGCATTTTCATAATCCCCGCACTGGTATTTGTCGTCACCAAGCGAACCTGCCTGAGCCTGCAACACCGTGACCGCGAGAAGTTGCTCCATGGCCGCGAGACCGGCAGCATCATGCGGCTACCCACCGGCGAGTTCACCGAAATCCATGCCCCGGTCAATGCCAACGAGAAGGCGGTGATCCTGTCCAAGGTGGACATCGCTCCCCTCCCCTGGCCGGAAAAGACAGACGAGAATGGCGTCAAGCAGCCTGGCTACGCCAGCGCAAAGCGAACCGCACGACTGTCGCACTGGTTCTTCCAGGACAACGTTCCCAGGCCAACACAGGAGGAGATCGCAGCTGCGGAGGCTCACATCCTCCATGGGGCGGCCGAAGGTCAAGCGATCATTGAGCACCACGAACAGCTCGAACCCGAAGGTGGCGTCATGCACGATCCGAGCGCAGAGCCGGTCAACAAGTAGTCGAAGCGCGCAGCGACCACTCGGATTCAGCGAAGCGAGGGCCTCATCCGGAATCATCCGGGTGAGGCCCTCGCTTCGTTTTCGGGCGCGCGGCCCGCGTTTTCAGGCGTGCCGTCCGTTTCTGGACTTAGGCGGCCGCGCTGCTGGCCCCGTCTGGCCCAATGGTCTGTGGACCGGTCTCGGAGCGAGCCAGCCACTTGTCCCACGAGACGTTCCACTGGGTGATTCCGTTGCCGAGGTCCTGCTGCCGACCGGTGTTCTTGACCACCACGACGTCACCAACCTTGGCGTAATCGAATAGCCAGGACGCGTTGGTCGTGCTCATACCAACGCAGCCGTGGCTGGTGTTGGCGTAGCCCTGGGAGCCTTCGGACCACGGTGCTGCGTGCAGGTACTCCCCGCTCGGCGTGATGCGCATGGAGTAGTTGACTGTCAGCCGGTAGTACTCCGAGCTTCCCTGCGGCGTGCCACCGGAGGCGGCGTCCATGACGACGGTGCCTTCCTTGGCCATGATCGGGACGATTCCAGATCGAGTCTCGAAGCCCGACTTGCCAGTCGTCACCGGAATCTTGCGGACGAGTTTGCCGTCTCGGACGACCCGGAGCTGGTGAGTGGCCGCATTGACGGTCAGAATCGTCGCTGAGCCGGTGCTGAAGCCTCCGTTAAGGTCGTTAGTACCGAAAGTGCCCGGACTGAGCTCTACGCCCTTCAGCGGGGCCTCAATCGATACCTTGGTCTTGGCTGGCCAGTACGTCTCCGGTCGGAACGTGACAGCCGTTCGATCCTTGTCCCAACTCCAAGCACCGACCACGGTGTTACTTGCGGTGATGCGCAGGCGCTTTTCGACTTCCGCTCGGTTCTTGACCGGGCTGCTGAACTCGATTCGCCCGGGCATGCCGACACCGACCGTCGCACCATTGCTGAAGTATGCGAACTGAGCGGTCACTAGTTGGTCAGGATTGACGGTCTTGAAGCTCTCCGAATACAAAGTCGGTTTCCCGGAATTGCCTTCAGCCTCCGCCTTCACGGCATACCGGGTGCCGTACTTCAGCGAGTCTGCATTCGATGTCCACACTGTCTGTTCGGCATTCATTGAGCCAACGAGTCGCTTGCCTGCCCCGGTCTTGACTGCGACATCGGTCAATTTGCCATGCTCGACCTTGACGGTGACCGGCTCGGACGCGGGCGCGGGTGCCCCCTGCGGCGCTGGCGAGACGGTGATGACGGGATCGGCACCGAGAGCGCCGCTGATAGCGCTGCATCCCGATACGGCCAACAGGCTGCCTACGCCGGCGCCGATGATGGCGACCGTGCGGCGCTTTGTTGATAAAGCCACGTGATGTACCCCACTGTTCGTCGTGGACGCCTCGGTTGGGGCGTCATGACCTCCGATGGAGGCCACGGGTTACTCGTTCCCGCTTTGGCCCAAAACATGCACGAAAGCGTGCGAGGTCACTATGGCGTCACCAACTGGTAACCCCTGATCACACTGTGTTGCGCTCAGCAATTACTGGGCGGTTGCACCCCTGAACCAGGTACAGAATGGGACTGAAAAAGGGGACTAGTCAGCGGGACTAGTGGGCGTGGTCGCCGCGGTAATACTCGAACACCAATCCCACCAGGCTCAGCATCAGGAACGCCACGCCAGCCACCACGATCCAGGCGGCGAAGGCGATCCCGAAGGCGATGACCGCAGTCGACGCTGCCAGTGGCAGTGGCCACCAGGAATGTGGGCTGTAGAAGCCGTAGTCAAGGTCCGCATCACTCTGGTCGGCATCCGGCATGTCTTCCGGCCGCGGAAACACCCTGCGCGCGGTGTGCAGGATGAAGAAGGCGACAAGAAAGGCCAGCGCGCCGGTGAACAACAACAAAACAATGCCAGTCGGGTCCTTGGACCACACGCCGTAGATCGCGCACAGCAGCAGATAGAACGCACTGCCATAGGCGAAGAGCTTGCCCTCGATCTTCACGAGGCATCCACCTCGCCCGCGGCAGATCCGGCGGGTGCAGTTGCGGCTGTCACTACTTTGGCGCCCTTGGGCATGTTCTTGGGGGCCAACTCGGGATGGTGGAGGTCGAATGCTGGACGCTCCGAGCGGATGGGCGGCAGCGAATCGAAGTTGTGCCGCGGTGGCGGGCAGCTTGTCGCCCACTCCAGCGATCCACCCCAACCCCACGGGTCATCCACCTCCACCAGAGGTGCGTGCCGCCACGTCTTGTACACGTTGTACAGGAATGGCAGGAAGGAAATGCCGAGGATGATCGCGCCGATCGTCGACACCACGTTCATGGTCTGGAAGTTGTCGCTGGGCAAGTAATCGGCGTAGCGCCGCGGCATCCCCTGCACACCGAGCCAGTGCTGGATGAGGAACGTCGTCTGGAAGCCAACGAAAAGCAACCAGAACTGCAATTTGCCCAGGCGCTCGTCGAGCATGCGCCCGGTGAACTTGGGCCACCAGAAGAAGAAGCCGGCGAACATGAGGAAGGTGACAGTTCCGAAGATCACGTAGTGGAAGTGAGCCACGACGAAGTACGTATCCGAGACCGGGAAGTCCAACGGCGGTGCAGCCAGAATGACGCCTGTGAGGCCGCCGAAGAGGAACGTCACCAGGAAGCCCATGGTCCACAGCATGGGCGTCTCAAACGAGATCGACCCGCGCCACATCGTGCCGATCCAGTTGAAGAACTTCACGCCGGTCGGTACCGCGATCAACATCGTCATGATGGCGAAGAACGGAAGCAGGACGGCGCCAGTCACGTACATGTGGTGGGCCCATACCGCGACGGACAGGCCAGCGATCGCGATTGTGGCGAACACCAAACCCTTGTAGCCGAAGATCGGCTTGCGACTGAAGACCGGAATGATCTCGCTACAGATGCCGAAGAACGGCAACGCCAGAATATAGACCTCCGGGTGACCGAAGAACCAGAACAAGTGCTGCCAGAGGATTGCTCCACCGTTCTCCGGTGCGAAGACAAGAGAACCGAACTTGCGGTCGACCTCCATCACGATCAGCGAGGCGGCCAAGACCGGGAAGGCAACCAGGACCAGCACGCTCGTGAGAAGCACGGTCCAGGTGAAGATTGGCATCCGGAACATGGTCATGCCCGGCGCGCGCATGCAGAAGATCGTGGTCATGAAGTTGACCGCGCCAAGGATCGTGCCGAGACCACCAAGCGTCAGTCCGAGGAACCAGAGGTCGCCACCCGACGACGGCGAATACACAGCCGACGATAGCGGCGCATATGCAGTCCACCCGAAGTCGGCGGCACCACCCGGCGTGAAGATGCTGAAGGCCACAACCAGGGCACCGAACAGGTACAGCCAGTAGGCAAACATGTTCAAACGCGGGAAGGCCACATCCGGTGCGCCAATCTGCAGCGGCATCAAGGCATTCGCGAAACCGGAGAACAGCGGGGTCGCAAAGAGCAACAGCATGATCGTGCCGTGCATGGTGAAGATCTGGTTGTACTGCTCGTTCGAAAGGAATTGAGTCCCCGGTGCCGTCAACTCGGCCCGGAGGAATAGGGCCAGGATCCCACCCACGAAGAAGAAGAACATCGCGGTGATGAAGTAGAGGTTGCCGATCACCTTGTGGTCTGTTGTCGTGACCCACTTGATCACGGTTCGGCCCATGTTGTGCCGGCGCACCTCCTTGGGAGTGGGAGGGGTCGGCTGCGACTCGGTGCGAACCGGCTCGTTAAGTATCGTCACGGCGAGTTCCCTCAGACTTTCTGTGCGTTGGCGTTGGTGCGATCAGTCTTCAATTGTCCAATTTGTCCACGTATGCGCAAGTCATTCACATGAGCGTTGTACTCGTCCAGCGTCACAATCTTGACGTTGAAGAGCATGCGGGAGTGGTCGACTCCGCAAAGTTCTGCGCATTTGCCAGCGAATGTGCCCAATTTGCTGGGCGTGACCTCGAATGTGTTGGTGCGTCCAGGGATGACATCGAGTTTGTAGAGGAACGCCGGCACCCAGAACGAGTGGTTGACGTCCGGCGAAGTCAGGTTGAACTTGACCTTCTGGTTGACGGGCAACCAGAGGGTTGGCAGACCGCCCTCGTCCACGGGAACAGGTCCGTTGTCCTTCTCGTTGGGCGCATAGGCGGGCTGACCAACGTCGTAGACATCGTCGTTGACGTAGTTGAACGTCCAACTCCATCGATACCCAACGACATCGACAGTCGAGACGTTGTCGTTGCTCACCTTGGTGATCGCGCCTTCTTTGGTGGCGGCAAAGTAGAAGATGCCGACAACCAGGATCAGCGGAGCAATGGTCCACAGGGCTTCAATCGGCATGTTGTAGCGGGTCTGCACCGGAACATCTGAACTCTTCCGGCGGCGGTACGCGACAGCGGCCCAGAGCATGAGTCCCCACACGAATATGCCGACCACACCGGCGAGCATCCAACTGCCCTGCCACATGTTGAGGATGCTGGGAGCCTCCTCGGTAGCTGGCTCGGGCATGCCCATGAAGCGATCGTTGGCACAGCCTGACAGCGCGACCGCACCGACAAGTCCCATCGCCAGGATTCCGGCGCGACGGCCAAAATTCCACCCGGGCAAATGCGGATCGCTCGCCCTCTTCTTGGCGACGCCCTGCTCGGCTTCGTGCCCCATCTGGACACGCCGCTTCTGCTTCAGCACCACGTATGCCTCTCGTGTGGTCGTCCCTGCGTTGGATTCTGCTTCGCCGCACACCGTATCGCTGCGACGAATCAGGTTCTCGGCAGGGTTTGAGTCGTCTCGGGCGTGAGAGTAGCGCAGGGAACCATCTGACACGCCGCTAGGGCGAGTACGGTTTCGGTGTGTCACGCAGCTACCTGGACGCAGCCTCCGGCCAACCCCTGCATCCGGCAGCGATTCGAGCGCTCGATGGGTTCGCCAACCGGGACTGGGCGGACCCCCACGCAGGTCATCACGAGGCTCGACTGTCACGGCAACTTCTCGAGGCGGCCAGGCAAACGGTGGCGGCGGTCCTTGAGCTGCCTGCCTCCGCGATCTGGTTCCGCACCGCTGGTGTCGACGCTGCTACCGACGCGATTGCCGGCCTGGGTCAGGCATTGGCCCAGGAGCACCCGGACAAGCAAGTGAGAACTGTCTGCACGGCGGTCGAGCGCGCTGCTGTGCTGGCGGCAGCCGACACCGTTGCCGGAGCGCCGGGGGCTGTCCTGCTGGACGTCGACAGCCGTGGAGTGGTGGACCTGCGGGAACTCGAACAGGCGATCAACGGTTCGCCCGATCCGACCCTGGCATGCATCCAAGCCGGAAATCTTGAGGTCGGCAGCCGGCAACCGTTGGCAGAGGTCTCCAAGCTTTGCCTGGGCGCTCGCGTGCCACTGGCAGTGGACGCGACCGGAGTCCTCGGACACACCGAGATTCCGCCGCAGTGGGATGGGTTGTTCGCAGACGCGGCCAGCTTCGCTGGTCCTCGCGGCATGGCCGTGGTAGCCGTACGGCCTGGCACCCGCTGGTCGCGGCCGCCCGAGGCCGCCGGAGCCAATCTGCCCACGGACGTTGACGACGTGGCAGGCGCGATCGCGACCGCCGCCGCGCTCGACGCGGTCTACCGCACCAGACGAGCGGAATCGGAGCGGCTGACTGACCTCGTCGCGCTGATCCGCGCGCGCGTCCCCCAGATAATTTCCGATGTAGAGGTTCTGGGCGATGCTGACTGGCGGCTGCCCAATACGGTCACGTTCTCTGTTCTCTACGCGGACGGGGAGCAGCTTGCCGCAGAACTTGACCGCTTGGGCTTTGCGGTAGGTAGCGGATCGGCGTGCGCTTCGCGGGCCGGCCTGCCAAGCCACGTGCTTTCCGCGATTGGGGCACTGACCCACGGAAATGTCCGCGTCAGCCTGCCACTTGGCTGTACGTCGGAGCAGGTGGAGGGCTTCCTCGCCGCGCTTCCGGGCGCCGTCGAGTTTGTTCGGCGCGAGGCCGGAGCGCCGCTATGACCGATGCCGCCGACGATGCGGGCAGCGAGCAGTCTGAGCAAACAGCAGTCACACTCGACCAACTGGGACGACTGTGTCCCGCACCGATCATCGAACTCGGACGTTGGGCCAACGCCAGTGCCGTCGGTGCCGAAGCTGAACTCCTTACCGACGATCCGGCCGCCGCCCACGATGTGGCGGCGTGGTGTCGAATGCGCGGTGCGGTCCTGGTGGAGGTGCAGCCGATTGCAGGCATTCCCAACGGCCTTCGCTACCGAGTCAGGATCGACTCCAGCACAGTCAGTTCGGGCAGCAAGTCCAGGTAGTCGTCGCGATCGATTGCCCGGACCCCCAATGATTCCAAGTGAGGCGTGGCCCACTGAACGTCGATCAGGCGGGCGCCCTGGTCGCCCGCCTGATCGAAGCGGTCGCAGAGATGGGCGAGCGCGACTTTGGACGCGTCGCGTTCGCGATGGAACTTGGATTCGGCGCAGAAGAGGCCACCGATCTCGATCCCGAAGAGACCACCGACCAACCGGCGACCTTCCGAGCCAGCCTCGACCGAAGGCGACCAGACCTCGATCGAATGGGCGAAGCCGAGCTCATGCAGCTGGCCATACATTTCGATGAACTCCGCGTCGATCCAGCCGCCGTCGCGGCCGGGATCCGCGCATCCGGCGACCACGCCGGCAAAATCGTCGTCGATGCTGACGCTGTACCGATTCACCGCGCGCTTGAGCGAGCGGCTGCGGTGGAAACCGCCGGGGCGCAGCACCCCTCGTGGGTTGGGCGACCACCAGCCGAGTGCCTCCTCTGGGGCGCCGCTATCGGTGAAGCGCCCCGGTACCTCGACCGGCATCGGAAACAACCCGTTTCGGTACGCGGCGAGCACCGTCCCGGCCGCAAGATCTGCCCCAATGGTCAGCAATTCCTGTTCCGGTGGTTGCTGGCGAGCCGATGGCATCTGCCACCTCGACGCGGGTGGCTCAATGGGGCTCACGTCGGCGCGGCTCAGTTCTGAGTCAAGTGCGCGCGGACCTCGTCTGCGGCTACCGATCCGTAAGAATCGCCTAAACGGTCCAGGAAGGTCGCGGCATCGAGTTCATACTCCTGCGTCCCGGTCGTCTCGATCACGAGTGCTGCGAGCATCGAGCCCACCTGGGCGCAACGCTGCGGTCCGAGTCCCCACGAGACACCAGCCAAATACCCGGCCCGGAAGGCATCGCCGACGCCGGTGGGGTCAACGATGGACGAGATCGGCACGACTGGGACCAGGACAGGTTCGCTGTCTTCAGTCTCGATCTTGGAGCCACGGCCGCCGTGAGTGGTGATCCGCGTACCCACTCGCTCCAGGACCTCCTGACTGCTCCAACCGGTCTTGGATTCGATGAGGGCGGCCTCGTACTCGTTGGTGAATAGATACGCCGCACCCTCGATCAGTGCCTTGATCTGCTCACCGTCCATAGACGAGAGCTGTTGGGAGGGGTCGGCGGCGAACGGCACACCGGAAGCGCGGCACTCCTCGGTGTGGCGCAGCATCGCCTCGGGAGCGTTGGGTGAGACGACGACCAGGTCAATCCCGCCAAGGCGCTCGGCGACGGGGCGCAACTCGATCTCGCGCGCGACCGACATGGCCCCGGGGTAGAACGAGGCGATTTGGTTGCCTGCCGAGTCGGTCGTACAGACGAACCGGGCGGTGTGGTGCAGATCAGATTCGTGTACCGATTGGGTATCTACGCCGTGACGGTCGAGCCACGAGCGATAGTCATCGAAATCCCGACCGACGGCACCGAGCAAGACCGGCTGCAGCCCCAAATTGGCCAGGTTGAAGCAGATATTGGCAGCCACGCCACCCCGGCGAATCTCGAGATCCTCCACCAGGAACGACAGGCTGACGTTCTCGAGTTGCTCGGCTATGAACGCGTCTGCGAACTTGCCGTCATAGGACATGAGGTGATCGGTCGCGATGGATCCGGTGACAACAATGCGCACAGCAACCGCCAATCTTGGTCGAAGCGGGAGAACCGACGGGCGATCAACCTACGACAACTGTGGCCAAGACATTCCGGTACGTGCCGATCAGTGGAAGGAATCTCCACAGGCGCACGAGCCCGTTGCGTTCGGGTTGTCGATGGTGAAGCCCTGCTTTTCGATGGTGTCGACGAAGTCGATCACCGCTCCCCCGAGATACGGCACGGACATCCGGTCGACCACGACGGAAACCCCGCTGAAGTCGATGGTTTCGTCACCATCGAGGGTGCGGTCGTCGAAAAAGAGCTGGTATCGAAGCCCTGAACAGCCACCCGGCTGCACGGCGACGCGCAGCGCGAGGTCGGTGCGACCTTCCTGCTCCAGCAGGGCCTTCACCTTGGTAGAGGCGACGTCAGTCAGGACAACAGCGTCACTGGCGGTGGATTCGGTCGAGGTCTCGGTGCTGGTCGTGTCAGCAGTCATGCTCACAACTCCCTGTCAGTCTGTCGGCGTTTGATCGGCAGTTTCGATCGAGGCTGTCGAAATCTGGAACATCGTGCGGGCTTGTCGGTGGAACACCTCTGCGTGACTCCACATTCCCATCGTGACACACAGAATCCACATCTCTCTAGGGCGACGTTAGTTTGACCACGTTTGAGCGACTCGCCGGGCGGCCAGCGTCAACGAATCGATCGGATCGGCCAGCGATGCCGACACCGATCCCACGATCTGGGCAACCGAGTAGGCGCTATTGACCCCAATTGCGCTGTACTCGCGGCGGCCCACGACCACATCCCCGGCGATGACCACGCACGGACGGGCCTGCTCCAGCGCCGCATTTGCGACTCCGGTGACGACTTTTCCGCGCAGCGATTGCCAGTCGAACAAGCCCTCCCCGGTGACCACAACGTCGGCTCGGGCGACCCGTTCGCGAAACCCCACCGCAGTCATCACCGTGTCGATCCCGGCAACGCGCTGCGCACCGAGGTGGAGCAGGCCGTACGCCAATCCACCGGCAGCACCGGCCCCGAGCGCGAGTGCTGGATCCTTCCCGTCGGACGATCGGCGACCCACCGCGGCTCGCAGGGACTGCATCGCGCCTTCCAGCCGCATGATGTCGTTCTCGTCGGCCCCCTTTTGTGCCGCGAACGCTCGCGCGGCCCCGGTCACGCCCACCAGTGGACTGTCCACGTCAGTGGCAGCGAATAGCTTGACACCGGCACACCGCCGCCGGGCGGGCTCGATGTCGATGCTGGTGATGGCTGCCAGCGAGCCGCCGCCCTGTGTCAACTCCACATCAGCGCGGGCACCGAGCGCGGCGAGCATCCCTGCTCCCCCGTCGTGCGTCCCCGAGCCTCCGAGCCCCACGACGATTCGCTGGGCACCCGAACCAATCGCTGCCTCGATCAACTCCCCTACCCCGAAAGTCGTCGTCACGGTTGGGTCGCGGTCGGAGCCAGCAATGAGGTGCAATCCGCAGGCCTGTGCCGACTCGACGTAGGCGGTGCTTCCTGCCCGCAAGATCGTGGCTGGCACGGGGTCACCGGTCGGGCCGGTCACGACGCAGGCCAGCAATTCGCCACCCAGCGCGGCATGCAGGGTGTCGACGAAGCCGCTGCCGCCATCGGAAAGCGGACACACGTCGAAGTCGTCGTTGGGTGCGTGAGTCCGCCAGCCCAGAACAATCGCGCGGGCGGCCGACACCGCAGTTAGACTCTCCTTGAATTCATCGGGGGCTACAACGATCCGCACCGGTTGACCGTACCCGGTGCGCATGGGAATGGCGGTAGCAGCGCAATGGCAGCTCTTGTGGAACCAGAACCATCGCCGCTGCTGCTGTTACTCGGAGAATCCAGCGACCCGGCCAGCGAGCGCGGGGTGGAATGTCCTGGCTCGTTACCCGCGCCGAGTGACCCTGATTTGGTCGAGCGTGCGCTCGCCGCGAAGGCCGCCCTCGGCGACCGGGTGTTTGTCCTTGGCCACCACTACCAGCGCGACGAGGTAGTCGCCTTCGCCGACGTCACTGGCGACTCCTTCAAGCTCGCCCGCGAAGCGGCGGCTCGACCCGAGGCCGAATACATCGTCTTCTGCGGCGTCCACTTCATGGCCGAGAGTGCCGACATCCTCACGTCCGATCGGCAGCGGGTGATCCTGCCGGATCTCGCGGCTGGCTGCTCAATGGCCGACATGGCCGGAATCGATCAGGTGGAGCAGGCCTGGCGTTCACTTGAGGCCGCTGGTGTCGCCGAATCCACCATTCCCGTGACCTACATGAACTCGTCAGCTGCCATCAAGGCATTCACGGGCCAGCATGGCGGCACGGTCTGCACCTCCAGCAACGCGGCCACCAGCCTCAAGTGGGCATTCGAGCAAGGCGAACGAGTGCTGTTCCTGCCCGATCAGCACCTTGGGCGCAATACCGCCGTGCGCGATCTGGGGCTGAGCCTGGACGACTGCGTCATCTACGACCCACGCAAACCACAAGGCGGGATCAGCGATGCCAACCTCGCCTCGGCCCGCATGTTGCTGTGGCGAGGCCACTGTTCGGTTCATGGTCGCTTCACCGCCGCCAACGTCGACGACGTGCGCGCCAAGATCCCCGGAGTGCAGGTCCTGGTCCATCCGGAATGCCGCTATGAGGTCGTCAGCAAGTCCGATGTCGTCGGATCGACGGAGGGGATCATCAGAACCCTCGATGAGGCCGAGCCCGGTAGTTCCTGGGCGATCGGCACCGAGTTGAACTTGGTCCGGCGACTCGCCGAACAGCACCCGGACAAGCGGGTCGTCTTCCTCGACAAGACGGTCTGCTTCTGCTCGACGATGAATCGCATTGACCTGCCACATTTCGTTTGGGCATTGGAGAATCTGGTGGACGGTCGGATCGTCAATCAGATCGAGGTGGACGATCAGACAGCACATTGGGCCCGGGTCGCACTTGATCGAATGCTTGCGTTACCTGGCTAGTCCTTACCCTTCTGGATTCCACCGCGTACCCTCGGCATGTGTTCTTCAACCGATCAGATGACAAAGACCCCAGTTCAACCGCACTGTCCGACGACCGGCCGAGTGTCGAGAAGTCAGCTGGGTCAGCGCCCAAGGGCCGACCGACACCGACCCGCAAAGAGGCTGAGGCAGCCCGGAAGTCGGGCATCAAAGGTGGGGCCAAGCCCGGTGCCAGTCCGAAGGAGGCTCGCAAGGCCGAGCGTGAGCAGGTTCGCATCCAACGGATGAAGAACCGCGAGGCGCTGATGCGGGGGGACGAGAAGGCGCTGCCAGCCCGCGACCAGGGGCCGGTCAAAAGGTTCGTACGCACGTACGTGGACTCCCGCCGCACCGTGGCCGAGTTCTTCGTGCCGCTGGCGATCGTGGTGCTGCTGCTCGGGTTGAGCCGCAACCAGCGCCTGCAGGTATTCGTCACACTCGTCTGGATGCTCGCCCTGGTCATCGTGATCGTCGACACGGCGATCAACCTGGTGCGCATGAACAACGCGTTGCGCAAGGAGTTCCCGGACAAGGCCGAGCGCAAGGGCGTCAACTTCTACGCGGTCATGCGCATGCTGCAAATCCGTCGCCTGCGGGTCCCCCCGCCGCAATTCAAGGCGGGTGGCCGTCCGGTGACCCCCAAAGCCCCGAAGGCCCCGAAGAAGTAGCAAGCCCGACTGACGAGGAGGAACCCGTATGAAGCATCGGCATCTGGGCAAGAGCGGCCTCATGATCAGCGAGATGGCCTACGGGAACTGGATCACTCACGCGTCCCAGGTTCAGGAAGATGCGGCCGTCGCCTGCGTCCACGCAGCGCTCGACGCGGGCATTACGACCTTCGACACTGCGGATGTGTACGCCGCTACAGCTGCTGAGGAGGTTCTGGGTCGCGCACTCAAGGGCCAACGGCGCGAGGGTCTGGAAATCTTCACGAAGGTCTATTGGCCGACCGGCCCGGGCCGCAATGATCGTGGGCTCTCCCGCAAGCACATCATCGAGTCGTGCGACGGCTCATTGCGCCGCCTGGGTATCGACCACATTGATCTGTACCAGGCACATCGCTACGACTGCGAGACTCCACTGGAAGAGACCCTGCGAGCATTCGACGACTTGGTGCGCAGCGGCAAAGTCCTGTACATCGGAGTGTCGGAATGGCGCGCCGAGGAGATCGCCAACGCGGTCGAGCTAGCTGAGCAACTGGGCTTGGATCAGATCATTTCCAACCAACCCCAGTATTCGATGCTGTGGCGGGTGCCGGAGGCAGAAGTTATTCCGGTCTCCGTCGAACACGGCATCGGCCAGATTGTGTGGTCGCCACTGGCCCAGGGGGTGCTGACCGGCAAGTACCTGCCCGGGCAACCACGCCCGGAAGGCAGCCGCGCGACGTCGACTGAGGGCGGCAACTTCATCGCTGGCTGGCTGCGCGACGAGGTGCTGGAGAAGGTCGTGGAACTCAAGCCGATCGCGGCTGACCTCGACCTGTCCGTAGCTCAGCTATCGCTGGCGTGGGTGCTGCAGAATCCCGCGATCTCGGCAGCGATCATCGGGGCTTCCCGGCCTGAACAGGTCGCTGAGAACGTCAAGGGATCGGGTATCGAACTCGACGCCTCGGTCATGGCGGCAATTGACGAGGTCGTCGCCGAGGTCGCGCTGACGGATCCGTCGATGACCAAGTCCCCGGAGCACCGACCGTGAGTTGGACCTGGACGATGCTCGACGAGTCCAACGCGCCAATTGACACGCCGGAGGCGCTCGCTGGCGATGACCTGGTCTTCCACTCGCAGGCAGACGCCGAGACATGGGTCGGCGAGATCTGGGCCGAACTCCTCGAGGAGGGCGTCCACGCTGTCACGCTGGTCAACGATGGCCGCAAGGTCTACGGCCCGATGAGCCTGCATCCGGCTGATCAGGTCTGACTTGCGATAGCGGGCTAGAGTAGAGCCAGATCGCCGCCCAAAGCGTCGGTCTCGTGTGACAGCCAGGGGAAGCCGGTCCAAATCCGGCGCTGACCCGCAACCGTAGGCCGCCGAGCGGCAAGCCGGAGCACCTGGTCGCTGCGCGTAAGGCTCCCGTCAGTCGAGGTCTACACCGACGGAGTCCGGGTAAGTGCCCCTATCCGGGTGCGTCTCGCGGGTTCCGATTTGGGGCTCGCGAACCCGAAAGGACACCTTGTCCCAGCACAACTCCCAGCGTCGAACGCAGCCAGCCCGGTTCACGCTGTTCGCCTTGCTCGGCCTCTTTGCTGTTGCGGTGGCAGCCCTCACCGTGACGACTCCTGCTTCCGCCGCCAGCAGCGCGCCGTCTTCGAGTGGGTCCCCTGCCAGCGACACGGCCTACACGTTCTGGTCGTATTGGACCGGTGAGGCCAGCGGCGATTGGACCTTTGCTGAGACCGGCGCGCAGTCAATCATCCCTGCTGACGCAACCAGCCAGGGCTGGCGATTCGGGGTCGGTGAAACCCCCACCCTCACGGAGACACCGCGCGCACCGGTCGACTTCGAGGCGACTTGTTCGGGGACTCCGTCGGCCGACGGCAAGAAGCGCGTGGCGGTCGTCGTTGATTCCGGCACCACGGCCGAGGCGCCCTCCGGGCAAGTGCCGGCCGGATTGGTGAGCAAGTGCGCCAGTGTTCCGACCAAGGCCAACGGGCTACAGGTGCTCAGTTCGGTGACCGCCGTTCGCCAGGATGCCAACGGCCTCGTCTGCGGAGTCGGCAACTACCCAACGTCCGGGTGCGGCGAACAAGTCTCGGTTGCCGCCTTGACCGCAGCCCAGGACTCAGCGTCGCCCGAACCCGCCGCTGTCCCGGGCAGGGGCATCACCAACTGGCCGCCGTTTGCTCTCGGCGCGCTAGTGATCGCGATTCTGGCGATCACTGCGGTGCTGCTCTCCCGCCGTCGCCGTGACCGATCCGCCTAACCCGAGAACAACAGACGATGACCGGAACGATCGCAGCCGCGTGGCTTCCCCGCATGTTGCACCCCGGCGCATGGTGGGTGTGGGCGCTCGGGCTGGCGACCGCTGCCAGTCGCACTACCAACCCACTTTTGCTCGGGCTGATCCTGGCCGTTGTCGGAGTCGTCGTCGCCGCTCGAAAGCCTGATGCACCGTGGGCCCGTTCCTTCGTCGTCTTCCTCAAGCTCGGTCTGTTCGTCGTGGCGGTGAGGCTTGTCTTTCAGGTAGTGCTTGGCACACCGATGGGTGAGCACGTGCTGTTCTCGCTGCCCGTCGTCCCGCTGCCAAGTTGGCTCGCTTCACTTCGACTCGGCGGGGACATCACCGCCGAGTCGGTCATCTTTGCTGCCTGTGATGGCTTGCGGTTGGCAGTTCTGCTCGCCTGTGTCGGCGCCGCCAATTCGCTGGCGTCGCCGAGTCGACTACTCAAGGCGATGCCAGCCGCCATGTACGAGGTCGGAGTGGCCGTCGTTGTCGCGATGACCTTTGCTCCGCAGTTGGTGACCGACCTAGGCCGAGTCAGGCAGGCACGCCGTTTGCGAGGACGCCCGGACCGCGGTCTACGCGGTGCCGCCGGCTCGGCCATGCCGGTGTTCGAGGGGGCACTTGACCGAGCCGTCACCCTGGCGGCCGCGATGGACGCGCGCGGATACGGTCGAACGGGCTACTTGCCAGTGGCGGTTCGGAGGCTGACCGCCGGTCTGGTGATCGGCGGGTTGATCGGGGTGTGCATTGGTCTGTTCGGACTACTGAATTCCACCGCCGCACCTTTGCTCGGCGCGCCAGCACTGATCGTCGGGCTGGCGGCTGCGGTGGTTGGCCTGTGGCTCGGCGGGCGTCGATCAATCCGCACTCGCTACCGACCTGACCCATGGAAGCTGCCCGAGACGCTCGTTTCCCTGTGCGGGATCGCTGCGGCGATCGGGATGTTCGTCGCAGGCTCACTGAATCCAGCGTCGATCGCGATTTCGGTGACACCGCTGCTGTGGCCGGCACTGCCGCTCGCCGCCCTGATCGGGATCTTGATCGCAGTCGCACCGGCGGTCATTGCTCCAGCCCTGCCAGTTGCGGTGTCAACCCGCAAGCCGCGGCCTTCGTCGGCCAACGCCACGGCTCCGGCAACCAGCACGCAGCAGGTCACGTTGTGATCACCTTCGAGCATGTGTCGGTAACGTATCCGCAGGCGCCAACAGCAACCCTGACCGATGTGAACCTGCGGATCCTGGAAGGCGAACTCGCCCTGCTGGTTGGTCGAACCGGCAGCGGCAAGTCGACGATCTTGCGGGCCATCAACGGGCTAGTACCCCATTTCAGCGGCGGCTTGCTGGAGGGTCGGGTATCGGTTGACGGCCGCGACACCCAAACCAACCCACCCCGCGAACTCGCCGACGTGGTCGGTTTCGTTCCGCAGGATCCGATGAGCGGATTTGTCACCGACACGGTGGAGGAAGAGCTCGCCTACGGTATGGAGACCCTGGGCTTCGACCCACAGACCATGCGACGGCGAGTCGAGGAGACCCTTGACTTGCTTGGCTTGACCGAACTGCGGGACCGATCGCTGTTGTCGCTTTCTGGGGGCCAGCGTCAACGCGCAGCAATCGGTGCGGTGCTGACCACCCATCCCAGTGTGCTGGTGTTGGACGAGCCAACCAGCGCGCTGGACCCGGGTGCCGCCGAAGAGGTCCTCGCCGCGATTCAACGGTTGGTGTTCGATCTCGGACTGACGGTCTTGCTGGCCGAACACCGCTTGGAGCGCGTCGTGCAATACGCAGACAGACTCGTCATTGTCGAGGACGGCGCGGTCCGTACCGGCCACCCGCAGGAACTGCTGATCGATTCTCCCGTCGCTCCCCCGGTCGTCGAACTCGGCCGCCGCATGGATTGGCGACCCCTGCCGCTGTCAGTTCGCGATGCCCGTCGGGCATCCTCACCGTGGCGGGCGGCTCTGCGGCGGGAAATGCTGGATGTGGAACCGGCCGCCGCAGTCCCAGCACCGCGACCGCTGAAACGCGACCTGACCAGCGGCACCGGGCCTGATCCGAGTGGAGCGATCGTGGGTGACGCCACCCACGTGAGCATCCGCTACGGACACTTCGTCGCAGTTTCGGATCTGACGCTGCATCTGCGACGCGGAGAAGTCACCGCCGTCATGGGTCGCAATGGTGCCGGCAAGTCGACTTTGCTCAACTCGCTCGTCGGTCTGCTCGCGCCAAACCACGGACGTGTGCGGGTGGGACACGATTTGGTCGATCCGGCGGGACTGCGCGGTGCGGAACTGATTCGGCGGGTTGGCCTGGTCCCGCAACAGGCCAGCGACATGCTCTACGCCGCCACGGTTGACGACGAGTGCGCGGCCGCCGACCGGGACGCCGGCGGAAGTCCCGGTGCTGCCAGGGCCCTGCTAGACAAGTTCGCACCCGGAATCGACGGGGCAACACATCCACGTGACCTCTCCGAGGGTCAGCGTCTGTCGCTGGTCTTGGCCGTAGTGCTATCCGCGCGACCCGCATTGGTCCTGCTCGATGAGCCAACCCGTGGCTTGGACTATCCAGGGAAGGTGAGCTTTACGGCGGTTCTCCGCGAGCTTGCCGCCGAGGGCCACGCGATCGTGATGTCGACCCACGACGTGGAACTGGTGGCGGCCGCCGCTGACCGTGTGGTGATCATGGCCGACGGCGAGATAGTGGCCGACGGACCGACGCGGTCGATTGTCGTCTCGTCGCCGATGTTCGCCCCGCAGATCAGCAAGGTCATGCGTCCGTTGCCGATGTTGACGGTGACCGATGCGGTCGATCAGATGCGAAGGGTGCAGCCACGATGACCGACTACACGCGCGGGGTACACCTGGGCTACCGGTCGGCAATCGTGCTGTCGTTGGTCTCCGTCGTAGGCGTGGTGGCGTTCACGTGGCCGCTGCTCGCCGGTGCGCAGAGCACAGCGGTCGCTCACTCCAAGGATGCGCCGTGGCTCTTCGCCATGCTGCTACCGCTGGTCTTGGCGGTGGTGCTCGCCCAGGTCGCCGATGGTGGGATCGACGCCAAAGGCGTGGCGATGCTCGGCGTTCTGGCCGCGGTAGGTACCGCATTGCGTCCACTGGGAACGGGCATCGCCGGTTTCGAGCCGGTCTTCATCCTGTTGGCGCTGGGCGGTCGAGCCATGGGACGGGGCTTTGGTTTTGCCCTCGGCACGATCACGCTGTTCAGTTCCGCTGTGCTCACTGGTGGAGTCGGGCCCTGGTTGCCGTTTCAGATGATCGCCGCGGGTTGGTTCGGTTTCGGTGCTGGTTGCCTACCCGCGCGGTTGCGAGGTCGGGCGGAGATCTTCGCCCTCGCGGCCTACGGCGCCATCGCGGCCTTGGTGTACGGATTACTGCTCAACTTGTCCTTCTGGCCGTGGGCCGTCGGACTCGGTTCGCAGATCTCCTACGTTCCGGGAGCGCCGCTGCCGGAGAATCTGCAGCGGTGGATCGCCTTTGACATCACTACCTCGCTGGGCTTCGACATTCCGCGCGCCGTCATCACCGCCGTGGCGATCCTGCTACTGGGCAGACCCGTCCTGTTCGCTCTGCGCCGGGCTACGCGAAGGGCTGCCTTCGGCGCGATACCGGACTTCTCGCCCGCAGGTCTACCCTCGGACTCGAAACCACTGCACCCGATAGCCGATGCCGAGGAGGCCAGGTGAGTTCGCCATCCACGTGGCTTCAGCCGGTGTCCGCTCCCGCTGGCCCGCTGGGCGACCTAGCCCCCATTGCACGCTGGCACGCCGACGTGGGCGACCCCGATCAATCGATCGACAGCATCCCGCTGATCGTTGGAGCCTCGGCAGCCGCGGTACCAGCGGCGGCGCTGTGCGCGGTGATTCTTTCCCGGGACGCAGCTTCAGTCACGCCCGATTCGTTTGACGACGACAACCGGCTCAATCACCAGCGATGGATGAGTGACTGCGCCGACATCCGCAACGAGATTCGACGCCTGGAACCTGTACGCGACGATCCTGCCGCTTTGCTCGCAGCCGTCGATCCGCACATCGCCCGGCTGGCAGCCGACCTACGTGACCTGTCAGACCAGGCGCAGGCCACCTTGGTCGATGGCCCGGTCTGCGCGGCAGCGGTTCTGTTGGCGCACGAGCAAACGCCCGAGGTCCTACGATGGATTCGCCCGGTGCAGATCGGGACAACGCCCACCGAAACCCTCACCTGGGACTATCTGCGCGTGGACCCGATCCTCGCGGTGCACACCCGACTTGTCGACGGTGAGCTAGCAGATCTGGCAAGGCAAACGATCGCGACCTCTGTTGCGTTGGCCGAGGCTTACCGCGGGTCAGCGTCGACAAACGGTGGGGACACCACCTGAGCGCCACAGCTGCGACCACGAACATCAATGCTGACCGAATCACCGACGCCGATATCCGAGTTGAGGAAGGCCAACGCGATCCCCTCCCGGGCCGTCGGCGAGAAGGTCCCGCTGGTGATGACACCAACCGCCTGACCATTCGCACCAGCGCCCGACTCCCCCTGCCCGACAGCACGAACCACCATGCCCTCTCGCGGGATCGCCCGCTCGGTGCACCGCAGTCCTCGCAGTCGCACCGCTGGGCCGTCGGCTCGCCGGGCGACCAGAGCCTCTTTGCCAGCAAAGGTTGGTTTGTCCCAGCCCACAGCCCAGTTCAGACCTGCCTCCACCGGCGTGATGTCCGGACTGAGTTCGTGGCCGTGCAACGGGTAGCCCATCTCCGTACGCAGGGTGTCGCGAGCACCGAGGCCACAGGCAAGCCCGCCTGCGTCGGCTACCGCCGCCAATGCCTGCGCCCACACCTGCTCGGCAACGGACTGGTCGACGATCAACTCGAACCCGCGCTCGCCGGTATAGCCGCTGCGAGCCACCACCACAGCTGACCCACCAATGGTGGCGTCCACAAAACGCATGTAGCCCAGGTCGGTCGGCAGCCCAAGGGATTCCACCACCACTGCGGCCGCGGGACCCTGGACCGCGATAATCGCCGACGTTGATGAGAGATCCTCGACCTCAACCGGACCGGAAGCAACCTCGACAAATGCTGCAAGAACCGCTGCCGTGTTCGATGCGTTTGGCACGAGCAGAACCTCGTCGGACGAACGGAGGTACACGAGCAGATCGTCGATCACGCCGCCGCGTTCGTTGCATAGCAAGCTGTACTGGGCCTGTCCCGGCTCAATACGAGCGAGGTCGTTTGTGAGCACGGAGTTGACCAGGTCGCTAGCGCCGTGCCCAGTCAATCGCACGGTTCCCATGTGGGAGACGTCAAAAATCCCGACCGATTCGCGGACGGCTCGGTGCTCGGCGAGAACCCCACCGCCAGCGAATTCCAGCGGCATCAACCAGCCCCCGAAGTCGGCGAACTTTGCTCCCTGACCCTGGTGTGCGGCAGCTAGTGGCCCCTGTTGTGACATGCGAACGACGGTACCCCCCTGGCCGCATCTCCACACTAAACGGTCAGCCCAGCCAGATACAGTCGGCGGAAACAACCGGCCGTGACAATTAGGTCGTCGCAAACCCGAACGGAAGGCACATCAGTGAGCACTGTGCGGCTAGCACCAGCCAAACCAGCCGGTCTCAATGCAGACGCGTTAGTCGTATCCATTGCAGTGGGCGGTGGGCGCGAGCACAAGATGATCATTCCTGCCGCGACGGGACTGAGTCCCGCCCAACGCCGCAAGCTCCTTGATGCTTTGACCTTGGTCTCTGCCAAAGCCGTTGCGGGCGAGGTCACCAAGGTCCCGGGGATCGAGGGGATCAGTGCCCCGCTAGTGGTGGCCGTTGGGCTCGGTGTCACTGAAGCCGCCGTGACCGACGAAGACTTACGCCGCGCAGCAGGGGTCGCGATGCTGGCGCTAGGTGACATCAAGAAGGTCGCCATCGCTACCTCCGCCGTCACCCCGAGCGCTGTGGCCGCGATCGCGCAGGGCGCGCTACTGGGCACTTACCGGTTCGAGCAGTTCCGTGGATCCGGAACAGCGGTGCGGGTCCGTGGGCCGCGGTCCATCACGATCGCGACCTCCGCGAGTCAGGATCGCCACGTTCGCGAAGCCGTCCGACAAGCCGAGACCATCGCCAGCGAGGTCATGGTGGCTCGTGATCTGGTGAATACTCCCCCGTCCGCGCTACACCCCGCCGAGCTGGCCGACGCAGCCATCGCGGCGGTCGCCGGCCTGGATGTGACGTCTGAAGTTCTCGACGAGACGGGTCTGCAGGAGGGCGGCTACGGTGGGATCGTCGCTGTGGGGCAGGGATCGGCTAATGCCCCGAGGCTCGTGCGGCTCAGCTACCGACCACCTCGGGCGAAGGTCCACGTGGCACTGGTCGGGAAGGGAATCACGTTCGACTCCGGCGGACTGTCGCTCAAACCCCCCGGTGCGATGGAGACGATGAAGTCGGATATGGGTGGTGCCGCCGCAGTCATAGCCGCCACTGCGGCAATCGCCCGGCTCGGGATCGCAGCATCGGTAACGACGTACGCAGCCTGCGCCGAGAACATGCCAAGTGGCACGGCCCAGCGCCCCGGCGACGTCCTGACCACCTACGGCGGCAAAACAGTCGAGGTGCTCAACACAGACGCCGAAGGTCGGCTGGTCTTGGCCGATGCGCTCGTGCGCGCCGCCGAGGATGAGCCCGACTACATCGTCGACGTGGCAACGCTGACCGGTGCCCAGATCGTCGCTCTCGGCACGCGCGTGTCGGCGGTGATGTCCAACGACGACGACCTGCGCGACGACGTGGTCCGCGCCGCTGAGAAGTGCGGCGAGCAATTTTGGCCCATGCCGTTGCCGCACGAGTTGCGCAAGGCATTGGACTCTCCCATCGCCGACTTGGCAAACATCGGGGATCGGATGGGCGGCATGCTGTCAGCAGGGCTATTCCTGCAGGAGTTCATCGACCCGGAAACCCCCTGGGCTCACCTGGACATCGCCGGGCCTTCGTTCAACGAGGGCGAACCGCACGGCTACACCCCCAAGGGCGGCACCGGCGTCGCGGTGCGAACCCTGGTGCAACTCGTCCGAGATTTGGCGGATGCGAACGCACGCTGACCAACCAGCGGTTGGAAGCAGGCCACTCAGGTGAAAGGATGAACGCAGCAAACTTCCAACCCAGCCATCCACGACGGGAGCAGGTGGACGTAACAGTGTCCGAAGGCAAAGCAGATGTCGTCATTCTCGGTGGAGGCAGCGGCGGCTACGCATGCGCGCTTCGGTCCGCCGAGCTAGGGCTGTCAGTCATTTTGGTCGAAGAAGCCGAACTCGGCGGAACGTGCCTGCACCGCGGCTGCATCCCCACCAAGGCTCTGCTCCATTCGGCCGAGGTCGCCGATTCAGCTCGAGAGAGCGCATCGTTCGGGGTGCAAACCACCCTCGATGGCATCGATATGCCGGCGGTTCTCAAGTACAAAGACGGCGTCGTCGCCCGGCTGTACAAAGGCCTGCAGGGTCTGATCAAAGCTCGCGGTGTCACGTTCGTGCAAGGCCGAGGCACCTTGGTCGATGGCCACACAGTCGAGGTTGACGGGCAGCACTACACCGGCGAGCACGTGGTGATCGGAACTGGTTCCTACGCCCGAACCCTGCCTGGCCTTGAGATCGGTAACCGGATCCTCACCAGCGATCAAGCCCTGGAACTTACCTCCGTGCCGGAGCGGGTCGTCGTACTCGGCGGTGGCGTGATCGGCGTTGAGTTCGCCAGCGTCTGGCGATCGTTCGGTTCCGAGGTGACGATCGTGGAGGCGCTGCCCCGCCTCGTCGCAGCCGAGGATCCCGCCGCCTCCAAGGCCCTCGAACGGGCGTTCCGCAAGCGGGGAATCAAGTTCCTGACCGGCGTGCTTTTCGCCGGGGCGACTGAGACCGCAGACGGCATCGACATCAAGCTTGAAGACGGCACCGCGATCGAGGCAGACCTGCTACTCGTTGCAGTCGGCCGCGGACCTCGCACCGAGGGCTTGGGCTACGAGCAGGCTGGCATCACCGTGGATCGTGGATTCGTCATCACCGATGAACGACTGCACACCAGCGTCGCGAGCGTTTACGCAGTTGGGGACATAGTGCCCGGACTCCAACTGGCCCACCGCGGATTCGCCCAGGGCATCTTCGTGGCCGAGGACATCGCCGGACTCAACCCACGCACAATCGACGAGGCAGGGATTCCGCGGGTGACCTACTGCGAGCCCGAGGTCGCCAGCGTCGGCCTTAACGAGGACGTCGCCAAGACCCGCTACGGCGCCGACGAGGTCGAGACCTACGAGTACAACCTCGGCGGGAATGGCAAGAGTCAGATCCTCGGAACTGCCGGATTCGTCAAACTCGTTCGTCGCAAGGATGGTCCGATTGTGGGCGTCCATCTGGTTGGCAGCCGCGTCGGGGAAATGATCGGTGAGGCCCAACTCATCGTAAATTGGGAAGCCGAAGCTGAAGACGTTGCCGCTCTGATCCACGCTCACCCGACCCAGGGCGAAGCGCTCGGCGAGGCGACCTTGGCGCTGGCTGGCAAACCTTTGCACGCACACGCGTAGTGAGACTGACCGCTAACGACCTTCGACCGAGTCACGACTAGTTAGGGGCACACACCATGGCCGTCTCCATCACCATGCCGCAGCTCGGTGAGAGCGTCACCGAAGGCACGGTCACCCGGTGGCTCAAGGACGTCGGCGACACAGTCGAGATGGACGAGCCGCTACTTGAGGTGAGCACCGACAAGGTCGACACCGAGATCCCCTCTCCGGCTGCTGGCGTGCTGTTGGCCATCAAGGCCGTTGAGGACGAGGTGGTCGAGGTCGGCGCGGAACTCGCCGTCGTCGGGGACGCTTCGGAAGCCGAGGCCGGTTCTGCCGAGGCAAGCCCCGCTCCGGCAGCCACCGCTGAAGAACCCGAACCAGCGCCGGCGCCCGCAGCTGCCACCCCAGCACCCGCGCCGGCCGAGGCCGAGCCGACTGCAGCGCCAGCGGCTGCGTCTGCTCCTGTCCCTGCGTCCGACGAGTCGACGGCCGGTGCCCCGCCTGCGGGGAGCGCGCCAGCTCCTGCCACCAGCACCCCCATCTCCCTACCTGCTCTCGGTGAGAGCGTCACCGAAGGAACCGTCACCCGGTGGTTGAAGCAGGTCGGCGATTCTGTCGACGTCGACGAGGCGCTCGTGGAGGTCAGCACAGACAAGGTCGACACGGAGATCCCGTCGCCGGTCGCAGGAACCCTCGCCGAGATCCTGGTGAATGAGGACGAGACGGTCGATGTCGGATCCACGTTGGCGACGGTGTCGACGGGCAGCAGTGAACCGTCACCAACCACCACTGCGGCTCCGGAATCACCCGCCCCAGCCACCGCTGGCACCGCGTCCGCGACGCCCCCTCCGGAACCGGCTTCCGACGCAGGAGCCGAGGAACATTCCACTTACGCCAGTCCCATCGTCCGCAAACTCGCGCGCGAGCGTGGGGTGGATCTGGCTGCCGTTGGGCCATCGCAATCAGATGGCCGCCTGACCAAGGCCGACGTGCTTGCGGCCACGGCTACGACCGGCGGCCCCGCGGCCACCACGCCAGCAGCACCTGCGTCAACCCCGGCCGCCACGCCACCACCAGCGCCCGCCGCCTCGCCGACCTCCGCGACGGTCGACCGCGCCGGAGCGGTTCCCGCAGCTACGACGCCAGCCGCGACCGGAGACACCGCACGCGGCCAGACGGTGCCGATGTCGCGGTTGCGTCGCGTCATCGCCGAGCGCATGGTCGAGTCCCTCCACGTGTCAGCACAACTGACAACTGTCGTGGAGATCGATGTCAGCCAAATCGCCGCGATTCGCGATCGGGCCAAGGTCGCATTCCGTCAGCGTGAAGGCGTCTCACTTACCTACCTGCCCTTCTTTGCCCGAGCTGCTCTGGAGGCGCTGAAGTCGTACCCAACGATCAACGCCTCGGTCGACTCAGACAACGCGACGGTCACCTTCCACGACAGCGAGCATCTCGGCGTCGCGGTGGATACCGATCGAGGACTACTGGTACCCGTTGTTCACAACGCCAGCGACTTGACGCTCGCCGGCTTGGCCCGCCGGATCGCCGACTTGGCCGAGCGCACTCGGACTGGCAGGGTCGGCCCGGATGACCTGTCGGGCGGAACATTCACACTGACCAACACGGGCAGCCGCGGTGCTCTGTTCGACACCCCGATCATCAATCAGCCACAGGTGGCCATCCTGGCAACCGGCGCAGTCGTGAAGCGACCCATCGTCATGGCCGGGATCCAGGGTGAAGACGTCCTGGCGATCCGGTCAATGGCCTACTTCGCTTTAACGTACGACCACCGAATTGTCGATGGCGCCGATGCGGCCCGCTACCTCAGCGCCGTCAAGGCTCGACTGGAAGCCGCCGAGTTCGAAGCCGAGGCCGGCCTATGAAACAGCTGAGAGTCGCCATTACCGGCGCCTCTGGCCTGATCGGGTCTGACCTGGCCGCCACGCTCACTGATGACGGGCACCGGGTGATCAAGATGGTGCGCCGCGCCCCGAGCGCCCCAGACGAAGTTCGGTGGGACCCAGATTCCGGCGAGGTTGACCTCGCGGGCCTCAGCGGTGTCGACGCGATCGTGCACCTCGCTGGTGCTGGCGTCGGCGACCACCGCTGGACCGACAGCTACAAGACCGAGATTCTCAACTCGCGGGTCAATGGAACCCAGGCCATGGCGCGGGCGGCCGCCCAGCTCGACCCCAAACCGGCGGTCTTCTTGTGCGCCTCAGCAATCGGCTACTACGGCGACCGCGGCGATCTTGAACTTGACGAGGACTCGTCGAAGGGAGTCGGGTTCCTCTCCGACGTCGTCGCAGACTGGGAGCAGGCGTGCGAACCGGCACGTCAGGCAGGCATCCGCGTTGTGAACACCCGGACCGGTTTGGTTGTCAGTGAACGCGGCGGGGCGTGGGAGAAACTACTCAAACAGTTCAAGCTCGGCGCCGGCGGCCGTCTCGGCTCTGGCAACCAGTATCAGGCGTTCATCTCACTGCGCGACGAGGTTCGCGCCCTCGAATTCTTGATCAACCACGGCTCCCTCGACGGTCCGGTGAACCTCACCGCACCCAATCCCGTGACCAACAAAGTCTCCACCCAGGCTCTTGCGTCCCTGCTCGGAAAACCGGCAATCATCCCCGCACCGGCCTTCGCGTTGAAGATCGCCCTCGGCGAGTTCGCCAGCGATGTCCTCTCCAGCGCCAGGGTGCTACCGAAGAAGCTGGAAAAGGCTGGGTTCCATTGGGATGACCCGACCATCCACGATGCCCTCAAGCAAATCATCTAACCCCGTTTCGAAAGGCGCGAGCCGTCCTAAGCGGCTTCAACGGAATAGATGCGCCAACCGCCTGATCCCGTCGACGTGGATTCGTCACTCGGCGTGAGCCGGACACGCCATACCAACTCACTGCGAGCCGCAACCTTCGACACGGTCGCGCCGGTGGAAGCCGAGACCAACTGGTAGGCCGGGCGTCGATCCGTGACGACGAGCCTGATTCGCTCCGCACTCTGTTGCTTCACCTCGACTCGCTCGATCACGGTGGCCAGGCCGCGTGCCCGAAGTCCCGACACCGACAGTTTGTTCAGCATTCGGCGATCGGCGACCCAGGCTGGCGAATCGGCGACATTCACCCGGTCGAGCAACGTCGCATCGCCGGTCTCGAAAGCGCGACTGCGACTGGAATCCAGGTCCGAGACGACGGCCTGCCAGTCGGTAGCTGAACGACCTGGCTGTGGCGTGCCGATCGAGGACGCAGCTGCCGACGCTGGCTGTTCCTCCGACGGCCGAGTGGTCGCATCGGCCGTTGGTGTTGCCGACGCCGAGGAACCCGGACCCGTCGTGGCTGATTCGGTCGTGGACGGGTCGGCAACTGGGGACGCGGTGACCTCGCCTTCTGGCGGTTCGGCGGCGGCTACAATCTCGTTCGGAGCGCCTTGGGCAAGAGCGCCGAAACCAACAGCCGCCACTAGCACGCCGGCGGCGAGGATCACAATTCTTCGCCGAGTGGCCAAGGCCTGCACGTTCTGAAGAACCCGGGTGATGCCGGAATCGTCGCGGCTTGAACCAGGCTCACCGGGTGGTTGCGACGAAGTGCGATGTGCCCGCGGCGAGCGCAGAGCAGGCCCTGCCCCTGTTCTTCCCTGCCGTTCGGCAGTCGACGCTCCCGTTGCCGACGACGGTCCGTGCCCAGCCTCATCGGCACTTGCGCCCAGGACTCGTTGTGGCCCATCGGTCTTGGTCATGGCCTGAGCTACGACAGTCGCAACCAACTTTCTGTCCGAGTCCACGGCAAGGCATTCGCGTATGGCCTGCGGATCAACAGAAGTCGACATGAGCAGCCGCGCCAGCGCTGCCCCAACCACTTGCCCACCGATGAGTCGGCGCGCCATCGCGACGAGTTCTTCCGTGGCCCGAACGTCATCGACGGACGGCTCATCGACGACAGCTGGACCCCAGGTGACAGCGCCACTTTGTTGCAACGAAACCGATTGCTCGGACAGCGGGGGCATTGGGTCTCCCGCAGTCGATCGCTCCTCGATGAGCCCGGCGAGCTGATAGACCACCTCGGCGATGACCAGCCCTTCCAATTCAAGACCGAGGCCACCGAGCTCGGCAACCGCGAAGCAACGATCCGTCCGCGGACTTGGAGCCGCCGGCAGCGGCCCGGAGCTGGGATTATCGGGACGGAAAGCACGGTCATTGCCCGACCAGGGTTGCTGTCCAGAGGCCTGCCACCTGCTGGGGTCGTGTCTATCTGCCATGCCGCAAGCCTGCAGGAATCTGCGCAGGGGTGGCGTCAGCTATCCACAGGGGGTGAGTCAGGTGCCCGAGTCCGGTGGGGCATTGCGTCGAACCTGGTCGATCAGAGTCGCCACAACCGGCGCCGACGCCACGTAGGTGGTCGCATCGTGGAAGCCGTCGGTACCGGAATAGCCAAGACCCGCCGAGATGAAGGAATCGACGGCTGTCGGGAAACGATTGCTGACGCCGCGCTGCCAGGGCACCGGGTCCCTGGTGTTCACGACGTTGAGCCAGCCGCCGACCCGGGCAAAGGGGAACCCATCGCTGCCCTCCCAGGGCTGACCCCAGAAATGCCGCACACCCAGCGGACTGCCGAAGGTGATGAGCATGGCAACACGCATATCGCGCAGGTGGAGTGCGTCCAACGCCACCACCGAGCCCAAACTGTGGGCAAACAGGAGGATGTCGTCATCGATCTGACGAATGGTCTCGCTGACGTGGTCGAGCACCGCTGCCCGCAGTCCGAGATCGTGGCGGTAGTGACCTGCCTGGCGCATGTCGAGAACCGGCGCACGCACCATGAGCTCGCCCGGGATGAGGATCGGCCGAGGCCAACGCGGTGCCGCCACTACGCCGCTAGCCGCGAGCGCGACCTGACGAATCCGCTGCTGGTTCCGGTAGTAGCCCACCCGCTCGTCGGCGCGACTCTGCTCGCCCTCGCTGGAACCAAACAGATGGTCGGCCGATCGCCGACGGATCGGCCCGGCCCGTCGAACCTGATGGTCGAAGTCGAGAGTGACCGTGTCGAGGCTCGCGGCCAGCTCGACATCGGTGGTGCCCACTGCTCGACGGAGCGCGTCGTCCCAGCCTGCTTGCGAGCCACCCACTCCGTGCAGAAACACCGCTGTGGTCACCGGGCAATTGTGCCCGTTGTGCCAGCGGCTGAGTCGTCAGGCCGCTACCGAATGCAGCGACCCCGGCGTAACGTGTCCCTGTGACCGACGCCGTGGACCAGCAGCTGATTGTGCGCCGGGTGAGCCTCGGAACCGAACTGATCGATTACCGACAGGGCTGGGAACTGCAGCGGCAGATCCACGCTGCGGTCTGCAGCAACGAACTTCCCCCAACAATCATCCTGCTTGAGCACGCCGAGGTCTTTACCGCAGGCAAGCGCACCCAGCCCTCCGATCGGCCAACGGACGGCAGCGAGGTCGTGGAAGTCGACCGCGGTGGGCGGATCACCTGGCATGGGCCAGGCCAACTCGTGTGCTACCCGATCGTTCGGCTGCCGCAACCGTTCGATGTGGTGGCCCATGTTCGTCGCCTGGAGGAGGCTGCCATCCGAACATGTGCAGACTTCGGCGTTGACGGCCACCGAATCGACGGCCGCAGTGGGGTCTGGGTAACCGCCGACGCGCAGACCCCGCCGCCGCACGTCGACAAGAAGATCGCGGCCGTTGGAGTAAGGGTCGCTCGTGGCGTCACCATGCACGGACTAGCGATCAACGTCGACTGTGACCTCACCTGGGCTCAACGAGTGGTTGCCTGCGGGATTACCGATGCTTCGGTCACATCGCTGACTGCCGAACTCCAGCAGCGGACGGGCAACGAACGGCAGGCCAGCCCGTCGGTGCGTGCAGCCGCCGACCGTCTTGAGTATCACCTTCGCGAGGTGCTGGCCCCCACCCTGCTTGACCGGTCGGCATAGGCTGGCACTGTGCCCGAATCATCCACCGGTACGACTGCGGCCACCGTGACTGCCGATGGCCGCAAGTTGTTGCGCCTCGAGGTCCGGAACTCCGAGGTGGACATCGAGCGCAAGCCGCCGTGGATCAAGACGAAGTTCCGCAACGGACCCAACCACGCGGACATTCGCCGCAGGGTCGCCGATGCTGGACTGCATACGGTCTGCCAAGAGGCTGGGTGCCCGAACATCAGTGAGTGCTGGGAAGACCGCGAGGCAACATTCCTGGTTGGTGGAGACACCTGCTCACGACGCTGCGACTTCTGTCAGATCGGCACCGGAAAGCCGACGCCGCTGGACCGGCATGAACCTCGCCGAGTCGGGGAGTCCGTGGCTGCCATGGGTCTGCGGTACGCGACCGTGACGGGGGTCGCTCGCGATGACCTGCCCGACCAGGGCGCGTGGCTCTACGCCGAAACTGTCCGCCAGATCCACCAGTTGGTTCCCGGTTGTGGAGTGGAGGTGCTGATCCCCGACTTCTCGGGCGAGCCCGAGTTGCTCTCGCAGGTGTTCGACGCCAAACCGGAAGTTCTGGCACACAATCTGGAAACCGTTCCTCGGCTGATGCGCCGGATCCGCCCCGCCTTCACGTACCAACGATCCCTCGATGTGATTACTGCCGCGCGCGAGGCGGGTTTGATCACCAAGTCCAACCTCATCCTGGGCATGGGCGAGGAACGGGATGAAATCGAACAGACGCTGGCTGACCTCGTTGAGGCTGGCTGCCAGTTGATCACGATTACCCAGTACCTGCGCCCATCCACCCTGCACCACCCAGTCGTTCGATGGGCTCCACCGGAGGAGTTCGTCGAACTCGATCAGTTCGCGGTGTCGCTCGGCTTCCTCGGCGTGATGAGTGGCCCACTGGTTCGTTCGTCCTACCGGGCGGGGCGGCTGTATTCGCAGGCGCTCGCCCAGACCACGCACGCAGATGGCTTACCCTTGGCCCATGGCACGTAAGGACGGCAAGCCCGGGCGTCTCGGGCAAATCCGCGAGACCTACAAACTCACCAAACGCAACGATCCGAGGATCGGCTGGATCCTGGCTGGCATCTTCGTCGGGATCGTCGCGGTCTTCGCCATCGCTGGCGTGTTGCTCGGCATGGTCTTCTACTTCATTGCGATCGGCGTCTCACTGGGCGCGCTGGCCGTCACCATCGTGTTCGGACGGCGGGCGGAGCGCTCGGCCTATGCGCAGATCGAGGGTCAACCAGGTGCGGCAGCAGCGGTGCTCAAGTCGCTGAAGAAGGGTTGGTTCGTCACCCCCGCGGTAGCCATCACCAAGAACCAAGACGTGGTTCACCGGGTCGTGGGTCGTCCCGGTGTCATGTTGGTGTCCGAGGGCCCGTCCCACCGCGCGCAGCAAGTGCTGAACAACGAGCGGAAGAAGACCGCTCGCTTTGTGCCGGACATCCCGATCATCGAGATCCAGTCCGGCAACGACGAGGGTCAGATCCCGTTGCGCAAGTTGAACCGCAAGGTCATGAAGCAGAAGCGAAACCTCAAACCGGCGCAGGTCACTGAGGTACGTCGTCGCCTCGACGCCCTCGCCACGCAGCCAATGTCGGCGCCCAAGGGCCCGATGCCCAAGAGCGTCCGAGCCGCTCGCAACCAGCGCGGATAGGCACTGCCCGCTGCACACCGGCTGTCCGGACACGCCCAATTGGCTTAGCCCGCGAAACTACTGTCTGTGATGTGAGTCACTGCCCAATGGACTAACCCACGGTGCGCTGATTGACGCTGACCCACCCTCCGACCGGCACTGACGGGTTCGGTTGTTGCCGAAGCGCCGGCACCGCACGACCGGCGCCTTCACCCTCTGTGAAAAGCGGCCGCAACGGTTCGCGAGGTATTGGCGGGTCTGTCCCTTTTCATCTTCCTATCTTTGTGATTCACCACACGAAGCGGGTGCGTGACCAGTCTTCGGCCGATGTTCGCAGGCTGCGACCAGCAACATGGAGCAGCCAATTCGCCTCACCCATTCAGTACGCTAGGGCACGGCTAGTGCGAACGGACTAGCGCCAATTCGGCCCACCCGTTCAATCGTCGAAAAGCAGGAATCAGAACGAAATTCGCCCTACGGTCAATGTCCATGCCACGAAAAAGATCGCTGTTGATCGCCGGAACGCTGGCCCCAGCAATCGTTATTGGCGGGATCGCACCGGCGACAGGCATCGCCTTTGCCGCGACATCAGCCGCTGCCGTTCAGGCCGCACCGAGTGCTTCCGTGTCACCGACTACCGCTGCGACCGAACCGGCACCTGATCCAACGCCGACACCTACCGATCCAACGCCGGAACCGACCCCGACGAGGCCGCCCATCCAGACCGGACCCAATGGCTCGCTCGTCATTGGCAAGACCCGGAAGGGCCGCAAGATGGTCGCGGTCCGCCAGGGCAACCCCAATGGCAGCCGCGTGATGCTGGTCATCGGCGAGATCCACGGCAATGAGAAGAAGGGCCGCGACATCGTCGCGCAGTTGCGGGGCCGCAACCTAAGCACGACTGGTGCTACTCAACTGTGGACCATCACGTCGATGAACCCTGACGGTGACGCCGCCACCCGCCGATACAACTCACGCGGTGTCGACCTCAACCGGAACTTCCCAACCAACTGGTCGCGCCGCACGGCTGGTGCTGGCCGAGGCCCGGCCAGCGAGCGCGAGACCAAAGCCGTCATGCGCTTCCTCAAGCGGCTGCGTCCAGATGGTGCCTACGTCATGCACCAGGACTGGAACATGGTTCTGGGCTACTGCAACTGGAAAACGCGGCCATACGCCTACCGCTTCGCCAAACTGACCGGTCTCGGTTTGGAGCGTTGCAATCGCGCGTACACCGGCACGATGGGCTCGTGGTTCAACTCCAAACTGCCTGGCTGGATGCTGACCGTCGAACTGCCCAACTCCCGCCGGATTACCCGTTCAAAGACCACCCGCTACACCAATGCGGTCCTCACTCATTTGCGGGAACTGCAGAACCTGGACCGGCGGGCGCCGGCATTGCAGAACATCAAGCGACTGCCACGCAGGTAGTCGCGACGGTGCTCGGGTGTTGAGCGCGCGGCCTATCGGGCCTTGAGGACGACAGTTCCGGCGGCCCGATCGTGCAAACCGCGACCGTCGCGATCCCAAATCACAGCCGGCACCACGAGGCAGATGAGCAACGTCCGCAGCACCGCGAACAGGGGATTGACGTAGGGCCTATTCAGAGCGGCGACCCGGATACCGACAATCCGCTGTCCAAACGATGCCCCACCCAAGACCGTGAAAATCGAGACCACCACAAAGAAGACGCCGAGGGTCGCCATCGCCGAGCCCTGGCTGCCGTAGCTGAATTGCGGAAAGATCAGTTGGGCGACAATTGCGCAGGCAATCCAGTCAATGAAGATCGCACCGATCCGGCGCCCCAGCGTGGCAGCCGAGCCGGGACCGTTCTCCGGCAATCCCAACCGCTCGCCCCGGTATCCCAGTTCGAAGCCCTGATCCTCAAGCGCGGCTCGAGGTCCGGCGATCCAGGTACCAATGTCGCGGCGATCCATGTGATGAGGCTAACTCCCCCGCCGCTCAGGCAGGAATGCAGACCCACGATGATTGACCCGTAACAATCGTGAAACAACCGAGACACCGAGCCGTCATGGCGTGGGTTTACGGTGAGGCAACCGAGTCGCGGTCACAACCGTCCCGGTCAAGGCGTCGCTCCACACCCGGCAGCAGCGTCGAGGACACAATCAAACGCCAGGGAATCGTTCCCCGGCCTCAGGAGGGGTGAATGTCCACGCAATCCGAGCACCCGGATTTCAAAAGCGCCGATGACGTCATGAAGTACATCAAGGATGAGGACGTCGTTTTTGTCGACGTTCGCTTCTGTGATCTTCCTGGTGTTATGCAGCACTTCAACGTGCCAGCCTCGTCGGTTGACAAGTCGCTGTTCGAGGACGGCCAGATGTTCGACGGATCGTCGATTCGCGGTTTCCAGGCGATTCACGAGTCGGACATGAAGCTCATCCCCGACGTCACGAGCGCGTACGTCGATCCCTTCCGGGCCGAGAAGACGCTCATCATCAACTTCTCCATTCGCGATCCGTTCACCGACGAGCCCTACAGCCGCGACCCACGTCAGGTCGCAGC
>JAGNDY010000005.1 GCA_018003655.1 Candidatus Nanopelagicales bacterium | reverse complement strand
TCACCCGACCGAGTTCGTCGCACGCGCGAACGGGATCGACCCAATGCCACATTTGTGCCGCCAGGGCCGCTTCGGCGGATGCGTCGGGAAGGGGGATCTGCTCGGCCGATCCGGCAACCACACGCTCTTGGCCGATGTTGGCGGCGAGAACCTGGCGCATGCGTTCGTCGGGCTCGACTGCTGTGATTGCAAGCTTAGGATCGATGTGTCGCAGACGTTTGCACAGCTGGCCCGTGCCGGCACCGAGATCCACCACGTGAGTGATCGGTAGAAGCGCCTGCGCGAGGGCGTGCTCAACTGCGACATCCGGGTAGGTCGGACGGTAGCGGTCATATTCGCCCGCCCAGCCGCCGAATGACCGGGATCGCACGGCGAGATCTACTGGCCGCTGGCGGTCTGCGCCTGCGCGTTCAGGTGCGACGTGCTCGCCAGGCAACCGATCATTGGTCATTGGCGACGCCTCCCAACCGCACACTAACCCCGCTGCCGGGGACAAAAACTGCGCAAACCGTCGGAGAAATTCGTTGAACAGTAAACATCCGCCTCGGTCCACCCCGTTACGTCATTCACCCGATTGCCACGGCAAGGCTATTTCCTCGAACGCTGGGAAACCAGGGTCCGGGCTCCGAGTACGGCGGGGTTGCCCACGTAGGATCGTGGGGAAGTATTCAGTTTCCGACCAAACCCAACTGCGAGGCTTACTACATGAGCGACAACGTTTTCTATTCGATCATCACGATCTTCTTCATGATCATCTACTTCATGCTCCTCTTCACGGTGGTGTTCGACCTCTTCCGCCGGGATATGTCCGGTTGGTGGAAGGCACTTTGGTTCCTCTTGCTGCTCGCGATCCCGTTCTTCTCGCTGCTGGTCTACGTGATCGCCTACGGTCGGGGAATGGCTACCCGCAATCAGGAGATGGCCATCGCGGCGCAGAAGCAGCAAGCCGACTACATCCGCAGCGTTGCTGATACCGGCAGCGCAACCGATCAGATCTCCAAGGCGCAGGAATTGCTCAACGCGGGCGCGATCACCCAAGATGAGTTCAATGCGCTGAAGCAGAAGGCGCTGTCCTAGGAGCTCTAGCCCCCTGGACTCGAAACCAGGAGGCAGCGTGGCAGGTTCACGAGCACATACCCATCTGAGCGTCCCTGAGCGAGTAGCAAGGGGTAAGGCGGCCAGGGCCGAAGTTCCCCGGTCAAGTCAGGCAGGGTTTAAGGCGCTCGCGGATCGCCGCGATCCGATCGACATTCTGCAGGAGCAGGCGGCCACCCGCGTGCCGGATCTCGTTCCGATCCGGTACGGCAGGATGGCCGCCTCTCCTTTTGCCTTCTACCGAGGTGCGGCAGCAGTGATGGCCGCGGACTTGGCCTCCACCCCCGACAGCGGACTGCCCGTGCAGGCCTGCGGAGATGCGCACCTTGTCAACTTCGGTGTGTACGCGGCCCCCGACCGGAGGCTGGTATTCGACGTCAACGACTTCGATGAGACCAACCCCGGGCCGTGGGAGTGGGACCTCAAACGCTTGGCAGCGAGCATGGCGGTCGCCGGGCGCAGCAACGCTTTCACGGTCTCACAACGGGCGAGTGTGTTGTCAGCGCTGGTCAGCAGTTACCAGGAGGCGATGGTCGAGTTTGCCGGCCTGGGTGACCTTGAGGTCTGGTACGCACGGATGGAGATCGAGGCGTATATGCGGCGCTTCGCCTCCGAGGTGAGCAAGAAGCAAATCAACAGAGTGCGCAAGGCCCGGGACAAGGCCGTCGCCCGCGACAACCTGCAGGCACTCGAAAAGCTGACCGAGGTAGTTGATGGCAAGCCACGCTTCATTTCCCAACCACCCCTGATCGTGCCGATCAATGAGCTCTTTTCCTCAGACCAGGCCGACGCTGTCACCAGCGCTATCACGCAGGCGTTCAGCACCTACCGGCGCACGCTGTCCGATGACTGTCGCCACCTCTTTGACGCTCACGAACTTGCCGACATAGCCCACAAAGTCGTTGGCGTCGGAAGTGTTGGGACCCGCGCATGGATAGCCCTGATGTTTGGACGTGACGAAAACGATCCGCTGATTCTGCAGATCAAACAAGCGCAGGAGTCCGTGCTTGAGCCCCACACGGGCAGAAGCGCGTTCAGGAATGCCGGTCAACGAGTGGTGGCCGGCCAACGCCTGATGCAGGCGGCCAGTGACATCTTCCTCGGCTGGACGCGGGTCAAAGGCCCAGACGGCATCGACCGTGAGTTCTACGTTCGCCAGTTGCGTGATGGCAAAGGCTCAGCTGATATCGACGTCATGAATCCAGTCGCCATGTCGATCTACGCAAAGATGTGCGGTTGGACGTTGGCGCGTGCGCATGCCCGCTCCGGTGATCGCATCGCTATCTCCTCCTACGTCGGAACCGGAGCGGTCTTCGCAAAGGCAATAGCCAGTTTCGCCGAGGACTACGCGGACCAGAACGAGTTGGATCACGCGGAGCTACTGAAGGCCATCAAGGCGGGCAGGGTGAAGGCCCAACTTGGCGTTTGAGCGTTCTCAGGTGACAATCGAGGGTGACGTCTCGGGCAAGGCCGTGGGTATTCGGTGGAATCGCCGCGCTGGTTGCGCTCGTGGTGGTCTTCGCGGTCGTTGGTAACGGTGGCGGTTCCTCCGACGCTGCGGCAGATAGTCACGGCCACTCAGCCGGGGTTGCTATACCGGTGCCGGTGTCCTCCCCACTGCGAGCCGGCGAGCGATTCGAGACTTTGGGGCTGCCGGAGGGCGCCTATGAACCAACGGCCCAGAACGGCGGCACTGACGACTATCGGTGCTTCCTGGTCGATCCCGGCCTAACCAAGAAGACCACGTTGTCGGGCGTGCAGGTGTTGCCCGACAACAAGGCGATGGTGCACCACGCGATCCTCTACAAGGTCACGCCGGAGCAGGTGGCCGATGCGAAGAAGCTGGATGCGCAGTCGCCAGGTCAGGGATGGACCTGCTTTGGCGGCACCCTGATTCCGGCACCGAAGGGCACCGGAGCGATTGGTGAACTCGATGACGCGCCATGGCTGGCGGCTTGGGCGCCGGGGGGCAAGGAGAGCGTCAGCCGCACGGGGACGGGAACGGTCCTGCCAGCGGGCAGTCAGATCGTGCTGCAAATGCACTACAACCTGCGGGCGGGCACTGGCACAGATGCCTCGAAGGTTCAATTGCGACTGTCGGACAAGACCGCCGGCGTGACACCCATCCACACCATGCTGCTCCCCGGCCCGGTTGAGCTTCCCTGCGCGCCGGGCGAGACAGGCCTGCTGTGCGAGCGCAGCAATGCCGTGGCCGACGTGAGCCAACGCTTCGGTCCGCAAAGCGGTGGCACGATCGCGGGGCTGCAACTGCTCTGCGGAGGCGATCCGTTGAATCCTGTTGCTGGCTCCACGCAGCAGTGCACGCGACCGGTCAACCGAGACACCACCATCTGGGCCGCTGCCGGGCATATGCACTTGCTGGGCAAATCGATCGAGATCGACGTCAATCCGGGTACCCCGAGGGCCAAGACCGTGCTGGACATTCCGGTGTGGGACTTCGACAACCAGGGCGCCAAGCCACTGGCCAAGCCGGTCACGCTCAAGCGCGGTGACACCGTGCGAGTTCGTTGCACCCACGACGCCAAACTGCGCAGCCAACTGCCGTCGCTAAAGAACACTCCTGCCAGGTACGTCGTGTGGGGTGAGGGAACGACCGACGAAATGTGCCTCGGTGTGCTCGTCACCACCTACCCGAAGGCGTAACCGAACGTTCGGCAGGGCCATGTCTCGGTGTGTCGACCGGGCAGCATTGGCCAGATCCCCGTCGGGTCCCTAGGGTGCGGTGGCATGGCCGAACTGAAGACAAAGGCGAATGACGGGGACGTCAAGGCGTTCCTCGAGTCGATCGAGGACGCCACGCGTCGTGGTGATGCATTGGCAGTGTGCGACCTGATGTCTGAGGTCACCGGCGACGACCCGGTCATGTGGGGCCCGGCGATCGTTGGATTTGGTTCCCAGCGTCTTCGCTACGCCAGCGGCCGAGAACTCGACTGGATGAAGATCGGCTTCTCCCCACGCAAGCAGAACGTGACCATCTACCTGACTCAGGGTTTCGAGGCGCTCGACGAGGCGCTCGCTCGCCTCGGCCCGCACAAACTCGGGAAGGGTTGCCTCTACCTCAAGCGGCTCGCCGACGTTGACACCGATGTTCTGGCCGAAATCATCAAGAGTTCTTACGCACAGGCCGGCTGACCTCATCAGGTCGGTGAATAGTCGCTGCGGAGCGTCGAGATTCCACCACCCTGGCGCCCGATGTCCGTCAGAGAAACGATGGATGTCAGAGACTCGGGTTGAGCAGCAACTTCCCGACCGTCTTGCGCGAGCGCAAAGCTTCGTGCGCGGCGCGGGCGTCCTCCAGCGGGTACTCCCCGCCCGCGACAGCCCTCACCCGACCCTGCTCAGCGAGTTCGAACAGTTCAGTCATTGCCAGCCCGACGATGTCCCCGGGTAGTCGGAACGCGTGCGGTAGCCACATCCCGGCAATGGTGGTGGAGTGCTGCAGCAGGCTCGTCGGTGCAATCGGCTGGGGAGCTTGCCGGCTGGCCTGACCATAGAACGCAAGCCGACCGAACGGTGCCAGTGCTCGGACGCTCTCGTCGGTGATCCGACCACCGGTCATGTCCAGAATGACGTCAACGGCTCGACCGTCGTTGGCATCTCTGATCGCCATTGTCATGTTGTCGGAGTTTGAGTCGATGGCCACATCTGCGCCGAGCTCCAGCGCCAGCTCGCGCTTGCTTTCGCTGCTGGCTGTGGCGATGACGCGACCCGCTCCCCAGGCTTTCGCCAACTGCACGGCGATCGATCCGACTCCACCTGCGGCAGCATGCACGACCACGGACTCGTTGTAGGCCATGTGGGTGCTCTTACGCAGCAACAACCAGGCGGTGGTGCCTTGCACGATCATCGCGAGTGCGGTCAGGTCATCGATGTCGTCGGGGACCTCGTACGAGGTGAAGCGGGAGACGACTGCTCGCTCGGCGTACCCGCCACCGTCGATCAGGGACACGAACCGGCGGCCCTCGGGGTCGGTACCCACGACCTCGCCGCCGGGGATCAGCGGCAGCGACGCGGCGGAGAGGTAACTGTTCTCTGCCTGGTGGGTGTCGGCGTAGTTGACGCCAGCATGGCTGACATCGAGTAGGAATTCGTTCGCACCGACCGTCGGGTCGTAGACATCTGCTACCTGCAGAACCTCAGGTCCACCGAACTCGGTGATTTGGATCGCTCGCACGCCCCGGCCTCCTCGCGTTAGTTCCGATGGTCGAGTATCACAGGACTACGACGTTCGCGCAGGTGCGGCGTCGAACCCGTCAACCTGGGAGCAGACGTGAGCTGGAACGAATCCATGATTGGTGACCTGTCCGGCCGCAATGTGGTTATCACTGGGGCGAACTCGGGCGTGGGGTTTGAGGCTGCCCGGGAACTGGTTCGCCACGGCGCGCACGTGGTGATGGCTTGCCGCAACATGACGGCTGCCGAGCGGGCTCAGTCCACGATCGCTGGTGATGACAGTTCCGGCACAACCGAGATTGTTGAACTCGACCTTTCCGACTTGGACTCGGTCGCGCGGTGCGCAGCGGGCCTGCTGAAGGACGGCAGGTCGATCGACACCTTGGTCAACAACGCTGGCGTGATGGGTGGGCCCGAAACCTTCACCGCGCAGGGCTTCGAAATGCAGATGGGTACCAACCACCTCGGCCATTTCGCACTGACCGCTCGGCTGTGGCCACTGATCGTCGCAGCCGAGAACCCGCGGGTGCTGTCCTTGTCGAGTATCGCTAGTCGCAATGGATCGCTCACTGCGGCGATGACTCGCGACACCCTGGTCGCTCCGAATCCATACAAGGAAATGGCCGTGTACTCGAACACCAAACAGGCAACACTGTTGTTCTCCCAGGAACTCAGTCGTCGTGCTCAGGCCGCCGGACTCAATGTCTCCAGCATCGGAGTCCACCCGGGGGTCAGCTCCACCAATCTGCTCAGTCGACAACTGAAGGGTCGCGGCCTAGGTGTGCTGGCGCCGGTCGCCACTGGGTTCGGCAAGGTCCTGTTCCAGTCGGCCAAGGGAGGTGCTCGCCCGACAGTGATGGCGGCGACCGATTCTGGTGTTGGCAGTGGCGACTTCGTCGGACCAAGCCAGTTGGGCCAGATTCGCGGGACTCCGAAAGTCCTGACGCTCTATAGCCAGGGACGTGACGAGGCAACCGCTAAGAAGTTGTGGGAACTCAGCGAACAGGTCGTAGAGGTTCCCTTCGACGTGAGCGCTAGCGCTAGCTAGGCAGGAAGCTGAACCGGACCGATCGCTGCGGGTTATCGCCGTTGCTGTCAACGAGCACCACGGACTGCCAGGTGCCCAGCGCAAGTCGGCTGTCGATCACCGGGATCGTGATCGATGGGCTGATGAACGCTGGGACCACGTGGTCGCGCCCGTGACCACGACTGCCATGTCGATGTTGGTAGATGTCGGCAAGCGGAAGCAGTCGTTCGAGGGTGGCGTCCAAGTCCGGTTCGCTGCCAGCGCCGGTCTCCATGATGGCAACGCCAGCGGTGGCGTGCGGGACGAAGACGTGGGCAAGTCCATCGCCGCGACCACGGCAGAATTCACTCAACTCGTTGGTCAGATCAGTGACAAGCCGTTCGTTGGTTTGCAGCGAAAGCAGAGTGGTTTCCATGGCGCCTCAGGTTAGCTCGGGTTCAGCGACTGCGGCCTCAAGCTCCTCTTCCTGCTTGCTGTCCTTGGGAAGGCCGAAGGAGACCAACAGGCCGCAGAACACAAAGATCGCCGCGGTCCATGCCGTCCAGCGGGCCGAGTCGGTATAGCTGGCCTTGGCGTCGGCAACTATCGGCGCGAGGATCGGATTCTTGTCCATCGCAACGATGGACTGTCCGGCCGTTCCCCGCACCGAGTCGACCACCTGTGTCCGTTGGGCCTCGCTGATACCGGGGATGTTGTCGAGTTGATCGTTCAGCTCGTCGCCGAGTCCGCTGAAGAGCACTGCGCCCAAGACGGTGGCGCCGAGGGCGGAGCCGACTTGGCGGAAGGTGGAGGTCATTGCCGAGGCTTGACCCGATGAGTCCGGCGGCACGTCGGCCAGCACGACGTTGGTCAACTGGGCCGAGTCCAGTCCAACCCCCGCTCCGTAGATCACCAGCGGGATTGCCATCCACCACGGTGAGGTCACGGTGTTCAGACTCAGCCCAATTCCCACGATGCCGATGATCTCCAAGATCATGCCCAGTCGGACCACTTTCGTCGGACCCATCAGAGCCGACATGTGGCGCGCGCTGCCACCAGCTGCCAGCGTTCCGACCGCTAGGAATGCGATCAAAGCGCCAGTTGTGAGGGGGTCGAACCCGGCAACGCTTTGGAGCCACAAAGGCAGCACGAAAAGGATTCCGAACTCGCCCAGACTGACCACCAAGGCGACGATGTTTCCAAAGCCATAGCGCCGAATCCTGAACAGCGTCAGATTGATCAGGACAGAGGATCCTCTTCTCGCTCGATAGCGTTCCCATTTCAACAGGCTCGCCAGCAACACGATGCTGAGTACAAACGCGATCGGCACGACGGAGATTCCGCCGATTTCCAGCTTCACCGGTCCGAGACTGAATCCGGAGATAGCCGTCCCCCAGCCGTACTGCTGGCCCTCGATGAGTCCGAACACCAGCAAGGCCAGTCCGAACGAGGACAGCAGCACCCCGACGATGTCGACCTTGCGGACGCTGGCGACCTTGCTCTCCGGCATCGTCAGCAGCACAGCGATGCCAGCGATGATTCCAATGGGAATGTTGATGAGGAAGGCCCAGCGCCAGGAGAACTCCTCTGCGAGCCAGCCACCCAGCAGCGGTCCGAGTGCGGCCGCGCCTCCGAACACCGCTCCCCACAGCCCGAAGGCGACCGCGCGGTCCTTGCCGACGAACAGGACGTTGATAACCGCAATGGACGATGGCAGCATCATTGAGGCACCGACTGCCTGCACCGCACGCGCCAGGATCAGGATGCTCGGATCGCCGGCCGTTCCGCTGAACATACTGCCGGCAACGAAGACGATGATGCCGAGCACGAACAGCAGTCGGCGACCGTACTTGTCGGCCATCAAGCCGACGGTGATCAGTAGCGAGGCGAAGATCAACGAGTAGATCGAGTTCACCCACTGCGTGCCCGTTTGAGTCAGATCGAGGTCGTCGACCATGTCTGGTATCAGAACGTTGACGACGCTGCTGTCGATGACGATCATGGACAGGCCGAGCAAGAGCGCACTGAGAGCCCACCACTTGTGTTTGGGTGTGGGGGTCGCCGAGGAGGTCGAGCCAGCCTCGGCGGTTGCGGCGCTCATGGCCGTGAACCTACCGGGCCACACGGCCAGGATTCGCGCTCGCGCAAGCGCCTTACGCGCACCTGGGTGATGCCGGTCGAATCTGCAAAGCGGCAAAGCACGGTTCAATCCCGATAGCGTCGGGCGCGTGGCACCCCGATGGAAGATGCGCGGAAACAAGCTCATCGCCTCACCTGCGGCGAGGGCCGGAATCCTCGCGGCCTCGGCAAACCTTGCGTCGACATTCGTGCGAGGACTGCTGCCGCGCAGCGTCACGGATCAGGCATTGGCGACCGGGGTTGTGACGGCCGCGATCTATCAGGCGACCACGACCGCGCACGCGGCGGCGGAGACCTTCTCGTTGTTCACCACGGGCACCCACGGCATGCGTGGGCGGCGACCCGACCCGCAGCGAACCCTGATTGCCGACGTTGTCTTGGTTGGGTTCGGCGCGACGGTTGAGCGGATCCTGCCGCCAAAGGACAACGAGTCGCTGGCGACCTCGATCACCCGCTTTGTCGGCGAGACGCTGATGTTGGGAGGTGCCGCTGGTGCTGCCGTTCAGCTGACTGACTTTGCCCTGATCAAGATCTTCCCCGGTCGAGCGTTCGCCGAGCGTCGTGCCCTGGTCGACGTTGCGCTCGGCGGCTTGGTGGCGGGCTTCACGGTGTTCGTCCGCAACGAGAACGCTCGCCATTTCGGGTTGGTCGATCCGGACCGCAAGGCGATCAAAAGCGCGGGCCTCATGACCACAGCTAAGGCAACGGCGACCGGTTTCGGCGCGGCTGCTGGCCTGATGGTGCTGACTTCCGCCGAGCAATTCGTGGCGAGCTCCGTCGTTGAGGCATTTGACACCAAGCTGCGCCGCTATGACATAGGCAGTCCGCTCGTCGGGCACGCTGTCTCCCTGGGCATGCTCGGAATGGCGGGTACTGGGGCATTCGTCCTACTCAAGCGCCGAATCGAGCGCCACGGCGACATCGTCGAGCCGGCCTACCCGGACCCACCAACCAATCCGCACGTCACCGCTGGTCCGCGGTCGGTGGTTGAGTTCGACACGATCGGCAAGGAAGGGCGCCGCTTCGTGTTGATGGCGCTCGATGCTGACGCCATCACTGCCGTGATGGGCGAGCCGGCTACCGAACCGGTGCGGGTGGTGGCTGGCTTCGAGGCAGCCGAGACGACCGAGGAACGCGCAGAAGTCTGCCTCAAGGAGATGGAAGCGGTCGGCGCATTCGACCGATCGCTGATTTGCATCGCGTCACCGACCGGAGTCGGTTACGTCTCCTACGTCTTCACCGAAACTCTGGAGTACCTGACCCGAGGCAACTGCGCCACGGTGGTTCCGCAATACGCTTTGGTGCCCAGCGCGATGGCGCTGTTCGACACCCACGATGGGGTTGCCCTCCAACGACGAGTACTGGAGTTGACCCGTGACCGAATCGCCGCCATGCCCGGGCAAAAACGTCCTCGGCTCGTGCAGTTTGGCGAGAGCCTCGGTGCCCAGGTGGCTCTCGATGTTGCCTACCCGCAAGGCGCACGGGTCTTCGATGAACTCGGCATTGAACGCGGTCTCTATCTGGGGGTTCCGTTCCGATCTACCACCTGGAACTCCTGGTGGAACTCGCGCGACAAATTCGATCCCGAGCACCGGATGATGTTGGTCTCCCAGCCGGACGAGTTCGCCGATTTCCCTGAGCGCCAACGCCAGGCTGCGCGGCATTTCATGATCGTCCACCATGACGATCCGGTCAACAAATTCACTTATCGGCTGGTTGTCAAGCAGCCCTGGTGGATGGGTGCTCCGACAACCCGCCCGCCCAAGGTGCCGCGGGAGACGCGTTGGCGGGCAGTGACAACCTTCGTCCTGACGCTGGTCGACCTCAAGAACGGAATGGATTTCAAGGTCGGGAAGTTCATCCGGAGGGGACACGACTACCGGATCGACACTTGCGAGTCCGTTCAAATAGCCTACGCGTTGTCTTGTTCGCCCGAGCAGGCCACAGCCATGGAGACTCGCCTGCGCGCACGGGAAAGCGAGTGGGCAACGCGGCGGTTGGTGGCGCGCAAGTTCGCCAACGCCCGGGACTCGGTCACGCGGCAGCTGACCTCGTGGGGAGTGAGTGTGCCGAACCTGCCGGACCTGGACACCCTCGGAATCCCAGAGGTTGCCGACATCGACCCGACCAAGAGCATCATCCAGACGCTGGGGTCATCTGGCGTTTCCTAGCGACTTGCCGCTCGGGTGAGTCGATCACGAATCGCGGTACCAATGCCGGTTGCTTCCGGCGGAACTGCCACGACGACATCGAGGTCGGCCTCGTCGGCCCGATGGAGTGCCGCGTAGAGGTCGCGTGCGTAGTCGTCGTCGTCCGCGGGACTGCAGAGGCGAAGCCATCCGGATGGGGTCGCAACGCCTGCACCAGCGATCAGCCCGACCGCACCGCTATCGGCAATGGACACCGTCGCGGGGTTGTCGGCGAGGATGACGCGGGCGTCGGGTGCGTAGTGAGACGCGAGCGACCCGGGCACCCGCGGCGAGCTCTTTGCCGGTTGGGCGGCGAGCTCCACAACCGCGCCGAGCCGCTCAGCGGTCACGCCACCGGCCCGCGCGATCGTAACGGTACGTGGGCCGCAGAGCACAATGGTCGACTCGACACCGACTGCGCACGGCCCGCCGTCGAGGATCACATCAGCGGCCGACAACTGACCCCGGAGGCCATCGCGGACGGCAGCAGCAGTGGTCGGGCTGACCTGGCCGAAGCGATTGGCGCTCGGTGCCGCGATCCCGACACCGGAACCCAGCGTTCGCGTGAGTTCGGCGATGACCGCTTGGAACAGTGGATGGTCCGGTGCGCGCAGCGCGACGGTTTGCTGACCGCCGGTGATCGCATCGCTGACCATGGCAGCACGTGGGACGACCAACGTCAGTGGACCTGGCCAGAATGCCTGCGCGAGCTCCCTGGCGGTCACTGGCACGTCTCGAGCCCAGCGGTCGATCTCGTCCGGCCCACCGACGTGGACGATGACGGGGTGGTCAGCAGGTCGCCCTTTGGCCCGGAAGATTGCTGCCACGGCGGTCGGTGAGTTTGCCAAGCCGCCGAGTCCGTATACGGTCTCGGTCGGCAGCGCGGCTAGGTGCTCGCTGGCCAATGCTGCGGCAGCAACCTGGGGGTCCTGCGTGACCAGTGGGAGTTGCTGGCGCGAGTGCGAACTGCTCAGCGGTAGACCTTGACTTTGCCACCCACCGGCATGTGCCGATAGATCCACTTGGCGCCCTTCCAGTCACGCAGGTTCACACATCCATGTGAGGCTCCGTTGTAACCAGCGGCGCGGAAGTACTTGGAGAAGTGGACGGCTTGGCCCCCGCTGAAGAACAGCGACCAGTCCATCTGGGTTCCGTACAACGTCGATATGTTGTGCGGCAGTTTGGAGTTGACGCGGAAGTTGCCTTCGCGCGTCGGGGTTCCCGGGGCGCCGAAGCGGGCATCGAGGGAACGCTTGAGATTCCCGTTTTGGTAGAAGCGAACGATCTTCTGGGTCTTATCGATGCAGATGATTTTCGACGCGTTCCTGCACGCGGCTGGGACGCCGCTGCCATGGCGAGTGAGCTTGCGCAGGGTGATGTACGTGGCGGCGTTGACGCGGCCGGTAGAGCCCCAGAAGAACTTGCCCTGGAAACGGCTCACGGCCTTGCTGGTCGAGTTGGTGTAGCGACCCGTGATGGGCGTGATGATGCCAGCGTTGTTCAAACGCTTCTGGACATTGCGAACTGCGCCGCCGCGGTCGCCGACCTTCAGGACGGCCTTGCCCGCCAGAACCTGATTGATGTTCTTTTCTTGGACCGCCGTGACCCGCTTCTTCGCTGGTACTGCGGCCTGAGCGGGCGCGGCAGCACCAACTGCGGCAAAGGCCATTGCCATGGATGCCGCGATCGCAATCGAAGCCCCTGTGCGCCGCATGATGCCTCTCCTCAACTCATTCGTCGAACATTCCGACCGGTGGCTGGGAGTTATCCCACTGACCTGCCGACCGACCGTGCGCCCATTGTGCGCCACTACGGCGCGCAACCCAAATGGAAGCCCGCCACAACTCAGACGGGTCACCGCCAGTGACGGTTCCCTCCGAGGCGCCCGGCGGCGTGGGCGGTCGCGCGGACACGCCACCGGACCGCGCCGGACGCAGCTACCCCCGGCGGCCAATGATGAGGTCGGCGACGAGGCCGGTCCAACCGGTCTGGTGGGAGGCACCGATGCCGGTGCCGTCGTCACCATTGAAGTACTCGTGGAACATCACCAATTCATTCCAGCGGGGGTCGTCGCTGAACTTCTCCGTCTCCCCGAAGCAGGGTCGGCCACCACCGGCGGTGGGCAGGAACAGCGCCGTCAGGCGTCGGCGCAGTTCGTTGGCGACCTCGCGCAAGTTCATCATCATTCCCGATCCAGTGGGGCACTCGACCGTGAAGTCGTCACCTAGGTACATGTAGTAGCGCTCAAGCGCCTCGATCACCAAGTGGTTGATGGGGAACCACACCGGCCCGCGCCAGTTGGAGTTTCCGCCGTACATCGCGGTGGTGGATTCGGCGGGCTCATAATCGATGCGGAACTCCTGGCCCTCGATGTTCACCTCGAACGGTCTGTCCCGGTGAACCAGCGAGAGGGACCGGATTCCGTAAGGGGAGAGCATGGAGTCCTCACTCAAGACGTCCATCAGCACACGTCGCAGGCGCTCGGGATCGACGACTGTCAGCAGTAACTTCGAGCCAGCGTCGTCGTCAGTCCGGTAGACGAAGCCGGCCCGATCCAACTCGGCTGTGTCGAGACCGCGTCGGCGCATGAATTGGCTGAAGCGGCGTTCGATGCGGTCGGCGTTCTTGACGTAATCCTGGCTGCTCGACTCCAGGAAGGCTGCGGCCATCACTGGAATCACCCCGACGACGCTCTTGACCTTCAACGGGATCTTGGTTCCGTCCGGTTGCACGAGTTGGTCGTAGAAGAAACCGTCTTCAGGGTCCCACATTCCAGACTCGGCGATGCCATCGGTGATGCCGGCAAAATGCTCGAGGAATTTGAGCATCATCGGTCGATAGGACCCGTCGTGCTGGGACAGGCGCATGGAGATCCGCAGCATCATCAGGCAGTAGAACGCCATCCAGGCCGTTCCGTCCGCCTGTTCGATACGACAGCCGGCCGGGACGTGCGTGCGATCGATCGGTCCGATGTTGTCCAGTCCGAGGAAACCGCCCTCGAACACGTTGTTGCCCTGGGCATCCACCCGATTGACCCACCAGGTGAAGTTGATCAGGAGTTTGTGGAAGACGGCAGCGAGGAACTCGTGATCGCGCCCCCCTTCGATCTCGTAGACGCGCAGCGCTGCCCATGCGTGCACCGGCGGATTGCGGTCATCGAATGACCATTCGTACGCGGGAATCGCACCATTGGGGTGCATGTACCACTCGCGCAACATGACGGACAACTGGTACTTGGCGTACTCCGGGTCCACATGGGCGAACACCACGGTGTGGAAGGCCAAGTCCCACGCCGCGAACCACGGGTACTCCCAGGCGTCGGGCATGCTCAATATGTCGTATGCATCGAAGTGCCGCCAGCCCTGGTTCCTGCCCTCTCTATGACCCTCGGGCGGTGGTGGCTCGTGCGGGTCGCCGTCGATCCAGAGCTTGACGTCGTAGCGGTAGAACTGCTTAGTCCAGATCAACCCCGCAAACGCTTGGCGCATCACGGCAAGGCGCTCGCCGTCGGTATCCGGTGGTGCGATTGCGCGGTAGAACTCGTCGGCCTCTTCTTCCCGCAGAGTCATCACGTTCTCGAAATGATCCGATGCCCAGGCGGGATCGCGCTGGTCACCTTCCGATGGTGACCAAAACCGAAGCCGAAGTTCAACCGTCTCGCCAGCCGGAACCTCAAACTGATACCAGAGCGCAGCCTTGGTCCCGGCGAACGCTGGATTCACTGTCTCAGCACCGTGGATCACGTGGTTGTTGATGCCGTCCTTGGGGTACTCAGAAATCGCCTCCACGTCGTCGCCGAAGATCGACGCGTTGTTCGTTGCGTTGTCACAGAAGAGTGGGGTCGGGTACTGGCCGTCGGGTCCGGCTGCGGCGTCCAGGTGGTAGGTGCCAGCTCGCCAATGCTCGGCGACCAGGGTGTAGGAGTCATTCGGTCGCGAGACGCGCCGCACGACCGGCCGACGATGCCGCCGACCCCATGACCAGGTGTCGCGAAACCACAGTTGGGGCAGCACGTGGATGGTGTCTGCTGCTGGCCCGTTATTGGTGACCCGCACGCGGATTGACATGTCCGACGGATCTGACTTGGCGTAGTCGACCTCGACCGTCCAGAATTCGTCGTCGTCAAAGACTCCGGTGTCCATGAGTTCGTACTCGGGCTGGTCACGACCTCGATCTGCATTGGTGGCGATCAGGTCGTCGTAGGGGAACGCGGCTTGTGGGTAGTGATAGCGCCACCGCAGCCACGACTGCGACGGGGTCGCGTCTCGGTACCAGTAGTACTCCTTGACGTCCTCGCCGTGGTTTCCCTGATGACCGTTCAGGCCGAAGAGTCGTTCCTTGAGATGGGAGTCGCGGCCGTTCCAAAGGGCTAGCCCGAAGCAGATGTCCTGCCAGATGTTGCTGATCCCGGCCAGACCGTCTTCGCTCCAACGGTAGGACCGGCTGATCGCGTGTTCGTAGGGGAAGAACGACCACGCGTCGCCCGAGCCGGAGTAGTCCTCGCGGACGGTTCCCCACGAACGCTCCGACAGATACGGGCCCCACTCATACCAGGGCCCTGCCTCCTCTGGGCCGAACTGGATACCGCCCGCCTCGGCCATCCGAGCTCCCTCAGCGGTGTCGCGGGCGGGTCCCATGAGGGGGCGATCGGGCTCAACACGGCTTTCGGCGGGTTGCATAGGTTCACCCTGCCGCATGCCATAGCGGGGTAGCCTGCCGCAGTGAGCCCTTTGGAAGCCGATAGGCGCAAATCCTCTCCAGTCGTCGTCGTTGCCGTCGGCGCCAAAGCAGCGGAAATCCGCGATGAGCTGCTCGCAACCCAGCAGGGACTGGTCGTTGGAATCGACGCGACCAGCGGGGCAGACACCGACATTGCGGCCGTTGTGAACAAGCTTCGCGAGCTCCGACCAGCGGCGGGTGAGCCAGCAGCAGTTCCGGCCGTCTTGATTGCCGCTGCCACTTCCGATTGCGACGACGTTCTGTCGATGCTCGTCGCACTGCGGCAACTGGAACCGGACCTCCGGCCGCGCGTTTGGCCGGCGTTCGTTGCTGGCGACGCTTGGGACCTGGAGGCCTTCGATCTCGCCCTCGACGAGGAGGGCAGCGGGCTTTGCGACCTGGCTTTGGTCACCATCGGCGCACCCTCAGTGGCAGCGGCCGCTCAGGCCTTGGGCGCCTGGGTGCAGATCAAGGCTCCCGCTCCCGCCAGCGTGCTCGGCGAGCTACCGGATGCGCAGGGGCGCATCTGTCGCTACGTCGCGCTCGGCGCGCAGTCGGTCGAGTCGGTGGCCAGTGCCTCGGCAGAGCACGACTCGGCGCAGCTTTCAGCCAGTGGCTCTACGATCGCTTCGAATGATCCCGTGGCCAACACCGAGGTCGAGGCGGTGGCCGCGGACGTGGAAAGCCTGTTGCGTGACCGCGCGAAGGCAGCCCAGCAGCTCGCCGCTGCGAGTGCTGCGGCTGCTGAGATCGGCGACGCCGGCGAACGGGCTGACACCGCTGCCGTACTCCGTGCTGACGCGCAACTGTCGGCATCGCTTGAGTCGTTCCGGCGCGAGATCGGCCGGTCATTGCGACTTGAGCTTGCCGACTTGATTGACACGGCGATTGCTAGCAACGCGAAGGATGCCGCGGTCGGCGCCACTGCAGACGCCGACCCCTCCGCAACCGAAGCACCTATCAAGGCTGCGGCGGAGTCCGGAACGGAAGCGACGCCTGACGCGCCGGCGTTGAGCCGGACAGACGCGGTTGCCGCGCTGGCGATGCTGACCAGCAAGGGCGGGCTGGCGAAGATGTTCGGTCGCAGTCGGATGGTGGCGGCTGCCCAAGCCGCGACGGCGGCCGCTAATCGCGAGGTCGACGATGAACTCGACCGGCTCGTGGGAGATGTTGGCGCTGGCTTGGCTGAACAAGTGCTGGCGAAGCTGACCGAGAACGGTCAGCGCGAGCGGGATGAACAGGCCCAGCGCACAATTTCCGAACAGGTCGCACAAGCCCTGCTGCTCGACTCCTCGGTCGCCCAGGCGACCCGCGACGTTCAGATCTGGCCGAAAGTTGACACGGCCGGTGTGAGGCGATCGTGGGGTGGTTCAGCTCCTGCGGCTCGGCGGTACGTGGTCAAGTCGGCCGATCCAGCTGTGGAGATTTCCGAATCCGACGGCATCCTCACGGTGATCGACCTACGAGACCCCGCACCGGATTCGGATACGAGACGGCCAGCGGCAGTTGTACTGCTGGCCCAATACGGCCTGCCCCTGTCGGCCCTCACCACCTGAGGTCGGTCGATCCGCGAACACACAACGACCCGCCAGCCAGTGAGGCCAGCGGGTCGGGGTGCGATTGGTGAGCTAGGAACCCAGCAGTTTGCCTTTGGCTACGTCGAATTCCTCCTGGGACAGAACGCCAGCGTCCTTCAGCGATGCGAGCTTCTGCAACTGATCCACCAGGCTTTCTCCGCCACTGGCTGCGGGCGCTGCGGCCGGAGCGGCAGCGGGTGCTGCGCCAGCGGCCTGCTGGGCCTGCAGTGCGGCAATCTGCTGTTGCTGCTCCTGCAGCTGCTGCTGTTGGGCAGCCTCGTTTTGGGCATCTTGCTGCGCTGCGGCGGCGGCCTGCTGCTTGTTCTGCGAGTGGCTATTCACCGCTGCGGCGGTGCCACCGGCTACGACCATGGTTCCGAGTAGTCCAGGTCCGCGTCGTCGTCTCATCATGATTATCTCCCTAGTGTTCTTTCGATGTCAGTCTATGAGTGTGTTTCAAGTCCGGCCGTGGTGCGACCAGGGTTCTCACGCGCTGAGCGCTTCCTTTGCCACAGCGACAGCGGCTTCCACGACATCGCGTGGGATGCGCTCGGAGAAGATGACCTCACCCTCAGAACCACGCACGGCTGCGGCGAGCTGCCGTGCCCAGGTGTGCTCAAACACCATGGCAACCGCCGATGAGCCCGGGTCGAGCGACTCAGCGAGGGCGAGGAGGTCATCTTCGTTGAGTAGATCGAGCACGTCTTCCAACGCCTCATCCAGGAATGACGATTCGTCGACGTCGCTCATTTCGACGATCGCTACCGTGCCATCTGGGTCCTTGGTCATGAACGCCAGATCCACCACGGCGATGTCACCACGCGCGACGACGTCGCGCAATGCCGGTGCGACCGAACCGTTGAACTTGCTACCGGGGAACGAGACGACGAGCACCTCGACGGGACCTACCTGCGTCACTACTGCCTCCTGTGGCATTGGTTGCGGTTTCTTGTCCGACGCTTCGGAAATTCCTGCGTCGGCGCGGGCTCGTTTGCGCGGTTGGACGTCGCGAACTACCGCGCTCCTGCCGAACGATAGACCTCGACGGTCTGCTTGGCTATCGCCTGCCATCCGAACGCCTCTACGGCCCTGGCGCGGCCACGGATACCCATCGCCTTCGCGGCAAGAGAGTCTGACGCCATCCGGTTGACGGCGTCGGCGAATGCGTGTTCGAACGCTCGCGTCTCGTTTTCGTCGTAGGGGACCAGGATCCCCGTCTCGCCGTTGACGACGACCTCTGGAATGCCGCCGACTGCGCTGGCCACGACGGGCGCCTCGCACCCCATGGCCTCCAGGTTCACGATGCCCAGTGGCTCGTAGACCGACGGGCACGCGAATAGCAGGCAGTGGGAAAGGAATTGGATGACGTCGTCGCGGGACAGTTGGGCGTCGATCCAATGAACACCCCCGCGGGTTGCTTGCAGATCGGCGATCTCGGCTGACACCTCAGCACCCAGTTCCGGGGTGTCGGGGGAGGCGGCGCAAAGCACCAGCGGGATCGACTCGTCAAACATGCGGGCGGACTTGAGGAGGTGAGCGATGCCCTTCTGCCGAGTAATCCGACCGACGAATAGCACGAACGGCTTGCTTGGGTCCACCCCGTGGCGCTCAAGTGCGTCGGTCTCTTTGACGTTTCGATAGAGGTCGGTGTCGATGCCGTTGTAGACGACGTGAACCTTGCCGGGATCAACGAACGGATAGCAGTCGAGCACGTCGTCGCGCATCCCGGAACTGACTGCGATGATTGCGTCGGCCTTGTCGTAACACGTCCGCTCCACCCAGCTTGAGATGCGGTATCCACCGCCGAGCTGCTCCTCTTTCCACGGCCGCCGAGGTTCCAGCGAATGCGCCGTGATCACGTGCGGGATGCCGTGTAGTTGACCCGACAGGTTGCCAGCCATGTTGGCGTACCAGGTGTGGGAGTGCGCCACGTCTGCACCCGCGGTCGCGGAGGCGATTTCCAGGTCAACCCCGAGTGTCTGCAGTGCCGCGTTGGCATCGCTCAATCCCGCTGGAATCTCAAACGCGTGCGCGTCCGGACGGGGTTCACCGAAGCAGAAGACATCCGCTTCAATGAACTTCCTGAGTTGAGGAACTAGATACTCAACGTGGACACCGGCTCCACCGTAAACATTCGGGGGCCATTCGCGGGTCAAAATCGCTGCTCTCACAGGGGCGAGCCTAGGCCCGAATCATGCTCTGAAGCGCGGGAAGCCACTCACGTGCTCGGCAATCCTCACCCGGATTAAGTGGGGTGACATTGAAGGGTCCATCCCGGGTAGGTTGGCCCCGTGCGCAACCAACCTCACGTCCTCGGAATCGTTCTCGCTGGTGGCGAAGGCAAGCGCCTTATGCCTCTGACCGCTGATCGGGCCAAGCCCGCAGTGCCGTTCGGAGGTGCCTACCGGCTCATCGACTTTGTCCTGTCGAACCTCGTGAATGCCGGATACATGCGCATCGCGGTGTTGACGCAGTACAAATCGCATTCGTTGGATCGGCACATCACCACGACCTGGCGGATGTCCTCGATGGTCGGTGACTACGTAACCCCGGTTCCCGCCCAGCAGCGGCTCGGACCCCGCTGGTTTACGGGCAGCGCAGACGCGATCTTCCAGAGCCTGAACCTGGTCGCCGACGAACGGCCGGACATCGTCGTGGTCTTCGGAGCGGACAACGTCTATCGGATGGACCCGCGCCAGATGGTCCAGCAGCACGTCGACAGCGGTGCTGGCGTGACGATCGCTGGCATTCGCATGCCGCGGTCGGAGGCCAGCGCGTTCGGCATCATTGAGACAGCCCAGGACGGGCGCAAGATCAATGCATTCCTGGAGAAGCCGGCAGATCCACCCGCGATTCCGGGTTCCCCGGACGAGGCCTACGTCTCGATGGGCAATTACTGCTTCAGCACGGACGTGTTGATTGAGGCCTTGAAGAAGGATGCCGCCGACGTGAGTTCGGTACACGACATGGGCGGGAACATCATCCCGATGCTCACCGAACAGGGCATGGCCCACGTATACGACTTCAACGAGAACGACGTACCGGGATCCACCGAGCGTGACCACGCGTACTGGCGTGACGTCGGCAGCATCGACGCGTACCACGACGCGCACATGGACCTGGTGAGCGTCCACCCAGTCTTCAACCTCTACAACAGCCAGTGGCCCATTCTGGGAAATCTTCCCCCGCTGCCGCCTGCCAAGTTCGTCCTCAATGGTGCGGCGAATCAGTCGATGGTGGGGGCGGGATCGATCATCGCCGGCGGCAGCGTTCGCGACTCGGTGGTCTCCTACGACGTGCACATTGACGAGGGCAGTCGGGTCGAGGGTTCGGTGATCATGCCCGGTACCCGAGTCGGGAAAGGTGTGACCATCAACCGCGCGGTCATCGACAAGTACTGCGTGATTCCGGATGGAACCGAGATCGGCGTTGACCACGCCGCCGACCGGGCTCGGGGCTTCACGGTCTCCGACGGTGGCATTGTCGTCATCGGCAAGGGCATCACCGCCTAAAACCACCGCGCCAAACTAGGAAGTTACCCAGTGGTATGGCTGTTTCCCCCGGCGTGTCGCAGCCGTACCACTGGGTAACTTTCCGGTTCGGAGGCTGGGTTACTGCTGGGCTATCGCAGGTCGTCGGTGTCGACGGCGGCGCGAGTCGCCAGGCGGGGTTGGATCCACTCGAGGAACTCCTGGTGCACGGGGTGGTCTTGGTAGCTGGCTAGCCCGGCCTCGTTGGCGTGTTCGGTGATCAGGACAAGGTTCAACCCGCCGCCGGTTGAGGCGGCTCCGGCCAGCGCCTGGCCGCACCGCAGCGTGAGAAGTTCGGGGATTCGGGCTGGGAGCGCGCGTAGCCGGTCGAGGGCCTCGGGGCAATCATCGGCGTCGGTCAGTCCGAGCAGCACCACATGCGTAATCACGCCAAACGCACCTCTCGTAGCTGTTGTAGGTCCGATGAGTGATCCTAGAGGCATGAACTCAAGCCCCGTTCGTGGTGTCGAAATTGTGGAAGTCTCCCCCCGGGATGGCTTACAGAACGACCCCGCCCGGCTATCAACGGATCAGAAGCTTGGCCTGATCCAGCGATGTGTGGACGCGGGAATCCGGCGGATCGAGGTCGCGTCGTTTGTGAACCCCAAACGAGTGCCGCAGATGGCCGACGCGGAGGCGGTCCTCGCTGGCCTGCCCGCGAAAGATGACGCGAACAGTCTCTCCGCCGCTTGGATCGGGCTGGTGCTCAACGCTCGTGGGTTCGAGCGTGCCAGGCAGACCCAGGTAGACGAGATCAACATGGTCGTCATGGTCACCGACACGTTTTCCCTGAAGAACCAGGGGATGACCACAGAGGCAGCGATCGCGACCGTCGAGCAGGTCGCACCGTTGGCCAACGCCGCCGGTGTGATCCCAACGGTCACGATGTCCGCGTCGTTCGGGTGCCCGTATGAGGGAGAGGTTGCGATCGGCAGGGTGGCCGACGTGGCCGGTCGACTCGCTCAGAGTGGAGTGGTGGAGATTGCCGTCGCCGACACCATCGGGGTAGCGGTACCCCGGGACGTTGCTCGCCGAATCGCCGCCGTGCAAGACGTGGTCGGTGATGTGCGGTTGCGGGTTCACGTCCACAACACCCGTAACACCGGGTACGCGTCGGCCCTCGCTGCCTACGAGGCCGGCGTGCGAGTGCTCGACTCGAGTCTCGGCGGCATCGGTGGGTGCCCATTCGCGCCCCGGGCGACCGGCAACATCGCCACCGAAGACTTGGTCTTCGCCCTCGAACGTTCCGGCGTCAAGACCGGCATCGACCTCGATGCGCTGATCGTGGCCAGCGACTGGCTCGGCGACCAACTGGGCCGACCGACCCCAGGTCTGCTGGCCAAAGCCGGGACTTTCCCTTCGCCGATCACAAGCTAGACGTTATTCGTTCATCTTCCGTTCATCGTGGACCCCTCCTGCGGTCACCATCGGTGCTTAGTGTCGGCGGCACGTAGACAGAGAAAAACTATGGAGGATAAAACGTGAAGATCACCAAGAGCGTCAAGGTGCTCAGCCTCGCGGTTGTCAGCGCTGCGGCACTCGCCGCCTGTAGCAGCAGCACGAGCTCGGACAGCAACTCCGATGGCATCAGCTGCGAGTCCGGATCCATCAAGGCATCCGGTTCGACTGCTCAGAAGAACGCCATGACCGAATGGATCAACGCGTACCAGTCAGCATGCTCTGGCGCGACGATCGACTACCAAGGCAATGGCTCCGGCGCAGGCGTGCAGGACTTCATCAACGCACAGACCGCATTCGCTGGCTCTGACTCGGCCGTCAAGGACGCCGACCTCACGGCCGCCAGCAAGCGTTGCGCATCGGGCCCGGCGATCAACATGCCGATGGTCGGTGGCGCGATCACCGCGGCCTACAACGTTGACGGGGTCGACAAGCTCACCCTCACTCCTAAGTTGCTCGCTGACATCTTCAGCAGCAAGATCACCAAGTGGAATGACCCCGCGATCGCGGCAGCGAACTCCGGCGTGACGTTGCCTGACGCGACCATCGTGCAGTTCCACCGCAGCGATTCCTCGGGTACGACGGACAACTTCACGCAGTACCTCGTCGCGACCGCTCCCGACGAGTGGAAGTACACCCCAGGTAAGGACTGGACTGCTCCCGGTGGACAAGGTTCCAAGGGCAACGACGGTGTCGCCGCTTCGGTCAAGAGCACCAAGAACGCGATCGGATACATCGAGCTCTCGTTCGCTCAGGATCAGCAACTCAACACCGCCAGCATCGACAATGGTGGCGGCGCAGTAGCTCCCTCCGCTGAAACGGGCTCGGCCGCGCTGGCACTGGCGACCGTCACCGGAAGTGGCAACAACCTCCCACTCAAGATTGACTACGCGACGAAGGATCCCGCGGCTTACCCGCTCGTCCTCGTGACGTACGAGGTCACCTGCGAGAAGGGACTGGCCAGCGATCTGCTGCCTTTGACCAAGTCCTTCCTCACGTACACCGCCAGCGACTCGGCGCAGTCCAAGCTCGCCGACACCGGCTACGTGCCGATCCCGGCGGAGTTGCTGACCAAAGTCAACACTGCTGTTGGTTCACTGAGCTAACTGCCGCTCGACACGGGTTAGATGTGAGCGGCTGCGCGATTCGACGTGAGTCGACGACCGCAGCCGCTCACATCCGTGTCCGGCCCAGCGATGTCCCAAGTGAGTTCGAAATGAGGAGGTGAAGACCATGGCCCAAGACACGCTGTCGCCAGCCGACGACGAGATTGCTGCCGAGATTCAGGGCGAAGCGGTTCGCCGCGGCGACAGAGTCTTCTTCGGTCTATCTCGCGGCGCGGGCGTCCTCATCTTGGTTCTGACCGCAGCCATCGGTGTCTTCCTTGCCTGGAAGGCGATCCCCTCGTTGCAGCAGAACACCGCGAACTTCTTCACCACTCAAGAGTGGTTCCCTGATTCCACACCGCCCGCGTTCGGCATTGCGGCGCTCGCTTTTGGAACCCTCATCACCTCAATCATCGCGATGATCTTGGCTGTTCCAGTTGCGATCGGCATCGCGCTATTCACGGCCTACTATGCGTCGCGCCGGTTCGCATCATCGCTCGCGTTCATCATCGATCTACTTGCCGCTGTTCCATCGATCATCTTTGGTCTGTGGGGCCTGCAATTCCTGATGCCAAGGATGGAAGGCATCTCGGCCTGGCTGAACAACTATTTCGGCTGGATACCGCTGTTTGCCAACCCGGACGAGGTCTACACCAAGAGCATCTTCGTCGCCAGCGTCGTTCTCGCCATCATGATTCTGCCGACGATCTCAGCGGTCTCTCGTGAGGTCTTTCTGCAAGTGCCGCACGGTCACGTCGAAGCCGCGCTCGCCCTAGGTGCCACCCGCTGGGAGATGGTTCGCCTCGCGGTGTTCCCGTTTGGGATGCCCGGCATGATCTCGGCCGCGATGCTCGGACTCGGGCGGGCGCTGGGTGAGACCATCGCCGTCGCATTGGTGCTGTCCGCGGTCTTCACCATCAACTGGCACATCACTGAGCCCGGCGGCAACACCTTCGCCGCCAATATCGCGCTCAAGTGGAACGAGGCTGGCTCCGTCGGACTGTCAGCCCTGGTCGCATCCGGCCTCGTGTTGTTCGTCATCACCCTGGCCGTCAATATGGCCGCGAGGCTCATCGTCGCGCGTCGCAAAGAGTTCTCGGGGTCGAACTGATGGCGATCGCACCCCCCGAGGGCAAACCAGTCGAGAAGTCGATCCGGGCCGAGCTGGTCGGTCGGCGACTGCCAAAACGAGCACTCCCCGGACTCGCGGGGGCAGCCTTGATCGTCGCCATTCTGATGGCGCTGATCGGACTGATTCAGGGTGTCGCGCTGACTCTGCTGTGGGCAGTGATCATCTTCGTCGTCGTCCAGTCGGTCTGGAGCTTCCGCGTTGAGGGTCGTCGTCATGCCGTCGATCGCTTGATGACCACGGCGGTCTACGCGGCTTTCGTCATCGCGCTCATTCCGCTCGTCGCGATTCTGTTCACCGTCATCAGCAAGGGCATCTCCGTGATCAATGCGGAGTTCTTCAGCTCAACCATGCGCAATGTGAGCGCCCGTACCCCGGGTGGCGGAATCGCCCACGCGCTGGTTGGGACCATCGAGCAGGTCCTCATGGCGACGGTGATCGCTGTTCCGATCGGCATCATGGTCGCGGTCTATTTGGTGGAGTACGGGCGCGGAAAGCTGGCTCTGTCAATCTCGTTCTTCGTCGACGTGATGACCGGCGTGCCGTCCATCGTGGCTGGCCTGTTCATCTACACGGCCTTGATTTTGACCTTGGGCATGCAGCGCAGCGGGTTCGCCGCGTCGCTGGCGCTGGTGATCCTGATGCTGCCGGTGGTCGTCCGGACCACCGAAGAGATGCTCAAACTGGTTCCGAACGATCTGCGGGAGGCGTCCTACGCCCTCGGCGTCCCGAAGTGGAGGACGATTCTGCGCATCGTCATCCCAACGGCGTTACCGGGTGTGATCACTGGCGTGATGTTGGCGATTGCTCGCGTCGCAGGTGAGACCGCGCCGCTGCTCTTGACCACGTTCCTGACGCAGAGCATGAACTGGAATCTGTTCGATGGACCGCAGGCGGCATTGCCCACGTTCATCTGGGACCAGATCGGCAGTGGAACTCCGGTGGCGGTCGACCGAGCCTGGGGTGGTGCGTTCGTACTCATCCTGTTCGTCGCGATCCTCTACATCGGTGCGAAGGTGGTCGCTCGAATATTTGCGCCGAAGGCTAGATAGGGCGGATCATCATGCACACTGAATCTGAGCGGAACTGACGAGGGCGGTATGGCAAAGCGAATCGACATCAGCGGCTTGAATGTCTTCTACGGATCATTCATGGCGGTTCAAGATGTCAACCTGGCTGTGGAGCCTCGTTCCGTGACGGCTCTGATCGGCCCTTCCGGCTGCGGCAAGTCGACCGTCCTGCGGACACTCAATCGGCTTCACGAGGTCATCCCGGGTGCCTACGTTCAAGGCAAAGTCCTGCTTGACGGCCAAGACATCTATGCCGATGACGTAGACCCGGTCAACGTGCGGCGCGTGGTGGGAATGGTGTTTCAGCGGCCCAACCCCTTCCCGACGATGTCGATCTACGGCAACGTCGTTGCTGGCGTGAAACTGGAAAAAGGTCGCCGGGTAAGGAAGTCCGACACCGACGACATCGTCGAGCGTTCACTGCGCGGGGCGAATCTGTGGGAAGAGGTCAAGGATCGCCTCGATCGGCCAGGAGCGGGCCTTTCCGGTGGTCAGCAACAGCGGCTCTGCATCGCCCGGGCCATTGCCGTCGAGCCGCAGGTCGTCCTCATGGACGAACCGTGTTCAGCCCTGGACCCAATCTCGACGCTGGCGATTGAGGAACTCATCAGCCAATTGCGCGAGCAGTACACGATCGTGATCGTCACCCACAACATGCAGCAGGCGGCTCGCATCAGCGAGACGACGGCATTCTTCAACCTCAAGGGACCGGGTCAACCCGGCGAGCTCGTTGAGGTCGGGTCAACGGCGCGCATGTTCTCCAACCCAAGCGAAAAGGCCACGGAGGACTACATCTCCGGTCGTTTCGGCTAAGGGGCGTGGCGCTCGACGGCAACGACGCGCATACCGCGCTTGGGGTCAAACTGCCGGTGCAAGACGATGAACCCCCCGGGGGGTAGCCCGGGATCAAGTTGCTTGGTGTTATTCAGTCCCGTTCGCTTGCGCACCTGCGCGACGATCTCCGGAAGTACCGGTCGGTGCGTGCACAGCACCGTGGCCAACGGGTCGGCCAGCAAGTCGTTGATCCTGCCCAGTGATGCCTTCTTTGAGGGTTCGAACCCCTCCTCGCTAAAGAGCGAATCCATCTCGATCTTCAGCTTGGCCGAGTCGGCGTACGGGCGAACGGTCTGCACGCATCGCAAGGCATCCGAGGACTGGATCGACTCAATTCCAAACGCAGCCAAGATGTCGCCGATCTGGTTGCGTGCGCGGCCTTTGCCGACCGGGGCCAACGGCCGTAACGCATCCTTGGATCCATTCCACACCGCTCGCCGGACCGCCTGGGAGTGGCGCAGCAAGATCAGCGGGGTGGTGGGACCGACGTCCAGCGCGCTGCGCATGATCTGCACATCTCGCCGGTAGGTCAGGCGCTTGGCTGCCTTGTTCGGCGACAGCCATTCCAACTTGTCGATCTCGCGGTTGGGGGAGAAACCAGGCCCGCCGCTCTTGACCCAGCCAACCCAGTATCGAACGACTTTGGGCCGACCCTCAACCCGATACTTCTGGGTGAGCAGCGGAACACCGAGGACGACGTCGTCACCGGTCTCTTCAATGGTCTCCCGGCGCGCACAGGTGATGATGTGCTCGCGCGATTCGAGTTTGCCCTTGGGTAGCGACCAGTCCCGGTGAGTCGGCCGGTGCAGCACACAAACCTGTGGATCCCCTTTGTATTTGCGCAGGAGCACAACCCCCGCCGCGAGGATCTCGTTATTGTTCGATTTCGCCATTGTTCGTTGACCGTCCGCTATGCCAGTTGCGTGCGCTCGTGCACGCGGGTCACTGACGGCCAGACTCGTTGAAACTCGAGTCGGGCATGGATTTCCGCCTCGAATTCGTGCTCATGGAGCAACCCCAACGCAAACCCGGTCGGGCCATCGAGGCCGTCGGTTGCGGCCATCTCGCGCAATACATCCTGGGCGATGCAGGCGTCCTGGTGCTCGCCCAGGATCTCCGTCACCTCCGACAGTGCAGCTGCGAGGTTCTTCGCGGGGGCACCGAAGACACCGGAGATGGCATCGGCTGAGTATCGGGCTCGCTTCGCCGAGATTCGAGCCTCGTGCCAGACCTCGGCCGGTCCCTCGAGTTGGAGCTCCTTCACCTGCCGAGCCAGTCGGCGGAAGGTTCGGTCGACCAACTCGGGGAAGACCTCGGCGCTAGATTCGTCGGCCAATTCGGTCAGGTTCGGTGCCGCGGCCGCGGCAACCAAATCGTCGAGCAAACGCAGGTGCCGTGGGCTCAAGAGTGCGCCGAGGGAATGGCCGCGCGCATTGTCGAGTCGCGCGTTGAGTTGCGGATCGATCAGCGCCTTCACCAGCTCAGCATCGCGGTAACCGAGGTCGGCGGCGTGACGATCGAGGCGTTCCAACAGCACCTCGGTGTCCCGGGCGGCTCCAAGTTCGCTGGCTGCCCAGCCCAACTCCTTGCGCAGGTCGTCGGCCCACTTCTTGTCCACGAGCGGGCCGAAGGCCTTCAGCCCGCTGCGCAAACGGCGAGCAGCAACCCGCATTTGGTGAACGCCGTCAGGAAGGTCGCGCCTAACGCGCACATCCTGTCTGATGAACGCGATGACGTACTTGCGCAGAAATGCCGTGATGGCATCACCGGCGCTGTCCTGCGGGCCGACCTCGCCTGGGCTGAGCACGTCGGCTGGCCCGAACGCCTGTGGTCCCAAGGCGTTGCCGACCTTATTGCCGCGGATAGGGATCGCACCGGCCGCGATCAGGGGGTCGATGACCTGTCGGAGGGGAGCGTCGTCGATGAGCGCTTCGATCTCCAGCTCCCGGAAACGCTCCACGACAGCGTCGTTGTCAACGATGGAGACGCTGTCATCGACCATCTCGGCGAACGCCTTGCCAGTGCGGTCGTAGAGCAGGTAGGGCGTGCGCTCGGTGCGCAGTTCCGCCTTGGCAACCAAGTCAATACCGCGCGTGTACGGGGTCACGATTTCTCGGAGGACAGCCGGAACATCTCCGACCGCACCCTCGGACAGCGGCAACTGGAGCTCGTCGCGGGCTTGGCCGGCCGATCCAGGGACCGGGAGTTTCAGATGCCACCCGGCATCCGGGCCACCCTCGCGCCGCCGCAGCGTGACGCCCCAGCGATACAAGCGAAGGTCCTCGGTGTCGTAGTAGATCGCCTGCAGGTTGCGGACGACTTGCCGCTTGGCGCGTCCCACGCCGGTTCTCTCACTGACGAGGTCGGGCAGCCGGAACAATCCGTGGACCCGCAGTTTGAGTTCGACTTCCCTGACCGCGACTGGACTTTGCGTCATGAACTAGCGCCGAGTCGTTTCGAGTGAGCTTTGATGAGGTACGCCTGTAGGTCGCGCAATGGCCTGCCTTCGCTATCGGTATGGACCCCAGTCCACGTTCCATCGCTATCAAGATGCCACGACGCGGTCTGGTCTTCCAGACTGAGGTCGAGCAAGCCCGCGATCTCGGCGATGTGTTCCTGATCGGTGATCCGAACCAGTGTCTCCACGCGCCGATCGAGGTTGCGGTGCATCAGGTCCGCAGAGCCGATGAACACCTCGGTGTCGCCGCCGTTGGCAAATTCGTAGACGCGAGAGTGTTCCAGGAAACGACCAAGCACGCTGCGCACCCGGATGTTCTCGCTCAGGCCCGGAACCTCGGGTCGAAGCGCGCAGATCCCGCGAACCAACATGTCAACGGGCACGCCCGCGTTGGAGGCCCGATACAACGCATCGATGGTGGCCTCGTCGACGATCGAGTTGCACTTGAATCGAATTCGCGCTGACCGGCCAGCCTCGTGATTGTCAATCTCGCGTTCGATGCGATCGACCAATCCCGAGCGGATGGAATGGGGGGCTACGAGCAGCCGTTGGTACTCATTCTTCATCGAGTAGCCAGACAGCCGGTTGAAAAGATTGCCGACGTCTTCGCCAACCTCGCGGTCGCTGGTGAGCAGTCCAAGGTCTTCATAGAGGCGAGCCGTTTTCGGGTGGTAGTTGCCCGTGCCAATGTGGGTGTAGCGGACGAGCGAGTCTCCCTCATCGCGTATCACCATGGAGAGCTTGCAGTGGGTCTTGAGTCCCACGAGTCCGTACACCACATGCACGCCTGCGCGCTCGAGCTTGCGAGCCCAGGAAATGTTCGCCTCCTCGTCGAAGCGCGCCTTGATCTCGACCAGCGCCAGCACCTGCTTGCCCGCGTGGGCTGCTTCGATCAGCGCATCGATGATCGGTGAGTCACCAGATGTCCGGTACAGGGTTTGCTTGATGGCCAGCACCTTGCGGTCGGTCGCTGCCTGTTCGAGAAAGCGCTGAACGCTGGTCGAAAACGAGTCGTACGGGTGGTGCAGCAGGATGTCACCGCGCTTCATGGCGTCGAGCACGTCGGGCTCGGACGCAGTTTCCACGCCGGCCAGGTCGCGGTTCGTCTTTGGCACGAATGCCGGATCCTTCAGGTCGTCACGATCGAGGTCAACCAGGGTCCACAATCCGGTCAAATCGACTGGGCCGGGGAGTCGGAACACCTCCGCATCGCTGACCGCCAACTCGCGTACGAGTAGCCGGAGCATGTGCTCGTTGATGGATTCTTCGACCTCAAGACGCACCGGGGGCCCAAATCGGCGGCGCATAAGTTCGCGCTCAAGTGCCTTGAGCAGGTTCTCGGCGTCGTCTTCCTCGACCTCGACGTCCTCGTTGCGGGTCACCCGGAACGTGCTCGATTCCTCGATGGTCATGCCAGGGAATAGGCGATCGAGGTGGGCGGCAATCACGTCCTCGAGGGGAGTGAACCGTTGCGGACCGATCTGCACGAACCGCTGCAGGGTCTCCGGCACCTTGACGCGGGCAAACAGTTCCTCGTCGGTTTCCGGATTCCGGACGATGACGGCCAAGCTCAGCGACAGGCCGGAGATGTAGGGAAAGGGGTGGGCAGGATCGACTGCCAGCGGGGTAAGGACGGGGAAGACCTTCTCGTCGAACCACGATCCGAGCTGCTCCTGCTCGAGCTCGGTCAGTTCCTGCCAGCGAATCAACTCGATGCCCTGCGCTTGCAAGGCCGGGAGCACCTCCTGCCGGAAGCAGAATGCCTGCCGACCCATCAGTTCCCGGGTCTTCTCCAACACGGCGCCGTGGACTTCGCGCGGTAGCAAACCGCTGGCGGCCCGAACCGCAATGCCGGTGGCAATTCGGCGCTTCAGCCCGGCGACCCGAACCATGAAGAATTCGTCGAGGTTGCTGGCAAAGATGGCAAGGAACTTGGTTCGTTCCAGCAGCGGCAGGTCGGGGTTCTCGGCGAGTTCCAGCACCCGTTGGTTGAACGCCAGCCAGGACAGTTCGCGGTCGATGTAGCGATGCCCGATCTGGTCGCCGATGTTTTGACCGACTTCGACCTGCTCGCCTGTTTCGGAGCTGCGTGTGATCTCGGTGGTCATGACTGCATCCTCCCAGATGTCGCGGGCATGCGCACAGCCGTGTGTGGACGCTCCCAGGCCAGTCGCGGCGAACCCGGCTGACTAGCTTTTCAGCGCGAAGAGACTGTCCGCGGCGTACCGCCGGAACCCGAGTCGCTCATACGTGTGGATCGCGGCCAGATTGTCCGACTCGACGTAGAGCATGACCGATGTGAGCCCACATGATGCGAGATACGCAAGTCCGAGCAAAGTCAGTGCTGTCCCGAGTCCTGTGCCCTGAAAGGCCGGATCAACTCCCAGCACGTAGACCTCACCGACCCGCTCGGACCGGGTGCCCAAACCAGCATCCGCGCCATCTGTGTGAATCTTGGTCCAGTGGAAGCCCACCAACTCATCTATTCCACCGCGTTCGCCCTCCCTGACGGCCAGCAGGAAGCCGTTCGCATCGAACCACGGTGCTCGAAGGCGCGCAGCGAGTTCGCTGCCGCCCCAGCCACCCTGATCGGGCAGATCAGCGAACGCGCGAGAGTTGACCGCGAGCCAGGCCTGTTCGTCCTCACCAACCCGGAACGCCCGCACCCGCACACCTGGCGGCAGGTCGGCTTTGGGCAGTACCTGCGACAGATCGCGGCGCATCCGGATCAACGTGCGTCGCAACGCAAAACCCCGGTCCACCGCCAGGTTGGCCAAATTTCCCTGCGATCCGTGACACCACAATTGGATATCCCCCGCAGTCGTGGCGACCAGGCGGTCGAGCACGAGCACGCCGACCCAGTCCAGTTCAACGCACGGGTCAAGGGCGATCTCTACCACCGGACGGTCGGCATCCGAGCAGTCCACATTGGCGTAGGCAACCAACGAATCGTCCCGGTATAGCCGGATATGCCGTCCATCGGCGTCTGCGCCAGCCCGCAGCTCGGCCACCACCTTCTCGCTAAGAGGTCGGACACCGCCGGACTCGACGACTCGATCGAGGAGCTTTGCGACGGCGCGCAGTTCGGCAGCGTCGAGTCGCGGGCCGTCCTGGATCATGAATTCGTCGGCCACCGCTTGTCCCTTTCCTGCTGCACGTTTGGGGTTGGAAGGTATCCTCGCAGGTAGTTGTTGACTCTTGACCTGAACGATCGCCGAGCTCGTCGCCACAGTGGAAGGGGGCGCAGCCATGAGCACGTTGCTGTTGCTCACCAATGCGCTGGCGCCCAGCGAGCAGGTGCTCCCGGCCCTGAGTCTGTTGCAACACCAAGTACGCGTGATGCCAGCGGACGGCGCTGCCCTCCTCGATGCGCCCCCGACCGACGCGATCCTGGTGGACGGTCGAGCAGACCTGCCCAGGGTCCGCAGCCTGTGCCGAGTGATTCGAACGACGGGCGTCGACGTGCCAGTGATCTTGGCGGTGACCGAGGGTGGACTCACCGCGATCACCGCTGACTGGGGTGTGGACGACGTGGTGCTGGATACGGCTGGACCCGCCGAACTTGAGGCCCGGCTGCGCATCTCGATCGGCCGGATTGCCGCGACCTCGACCACTGCGGGGATGGACGAGATCCGCGGTGGCGAATTGGTCATCGACGAGGCAACCTATTCCGCTCGGCTGCGCAACCATCCGCTCGATCTGACTTTCAAGGAATTCGAACTCGTCAAATACCTCGCTCAGCATCCCGGCCGGGTCTTCACCCGGGCGCAGTTGTTGCAGGAAGTCTGGGGTTATGACTACTTCGGTGGGACCCGCACCGTCGACGTGCACGTCCGACGTCTACGGGCCAAACTCGGCTCTGAGCATGAGGCGTTGATCGGAACAGTACGCAATGTTGGCTACCGCTTCGTGGTGCCGCCCAAAGACGAGGCGAGCCACACATCGGTGGTTACGACAGAGGTCAGCCAATGAATTCGGCGGGCGTCATCGCGCTGGTCGCGGTTCTGGTCGCGGCCACGGCGTTCGGGCTGTGGCGCAAACGAACCGACGGCAGATTCGCTGCTTCCAAGGGCCTTGACACCTCCACCGCTGCGGTGGCAAGACCCGCCTTCACGGCGCACGACCTCGGGGTTGAACTGGGAACGGCAGCAACGTTGGTGCAGTTCACCTCCGCCTTCTGCCAGCCGTGCCGCGCGACCAAGCGCACCCTGGAACGGGTGGCTGACATGGTGGATGGCGTGGTCTACGCCGAGGTGGACGCCGAGTCGCAGCTCGAATTGACCCGCCAATTCAACGTCATGCGGACACCGACCGTGTTCATCCTGGAACCCACCGGTGCCGTGGCACACCGCGCTGCTGGTCAGCCCCGCTTCGCCGACGTTGTGGCGGCGCTCGGAGCGGTCGTTCCGCCCGATTCGGGACTTCCGGTCGAGGGTCAGCCGCAGAAGGCGACAACACGTGATGCGTCGGCTGGGGACCCCGATTTGGGTCAAGCCCAGGCAGCGTCCTAAGCTACCGCCCATGGATCAGCAGGTTGACTTGGTGAAGCGGCGTGCCGTCGACTTCTGCCTGTCCACTACCTGCATGTGTATGTCCTGTTCCTGTATGTCCTGACCGGACAGCGACCCTTCGCTAGATCCGGCACGGATGCGCCCCTCCTCGAAGGCGGCGCGTGACCTGCCACCGTGCCGAGGCGAGGCCCTTGCTGTTCAGCACCGAATCTGATCGGTGCCGGCCACAGAACAGCTCTTCGACCAGAGGGAATCATGACTACACCGCCACAAACCGTTCAACGTTCACCACAAACAACCCCCGTCCGAGGTATCGACCCCCGTGGCCCACGCTTCGGCGCGGGAATCACCACTGCCGTGCTGGCAGCGCTCCTGCTGCTCGGACCCACCTCAGGACTATCGGCAGCACTGCTCGCGATCCAGACTTTGGCCTTCGCGGCTGGCGCGGTTCTTGGCCTGCACGCTCAGCCCTATGGCCTGATCTACCGCCGTTTCGTCCGGCCACGACTGGGCCCCCCGGCAGAGCTTGAGGACCCGGCGCCACCGCGGTTCGCCCAGGCGGTCGGCCTTGCCTTCGCTCTGGTGGCTCTCGTCGGCCTACTTGCTGGCCTGTCCATCGTCTTCTACTTCGCGATTGCGCTCGCCCTTGCCGCAGCGTTCCTCAACACGGCGTTCGACTTCTGCCTCGGCTGCGAGATGTACCTGCTGATCAAGCGCGTCGGTCGCGGCGCAGTCGCCACCAGCTGACGAGCACTTCCAAGCCCCATCCAGTCACATCAAGGCATCACCCTGACATCAACGCATCACCCTGACATCAAAGGAGAAACACATCATGAGTCGTGAGACCGCACTCGTCTCGGCCGATTGGGTCGAGGAGAACCTCGCGGGCGACAGCATCGTCCTCGTCGAGGTCGATGAGGACACCACCGCCTACGAGAAGAACCACATCCGCAATGCCGTCCGGATAGATTGGCGCGACGACCTGCAGGACCCGGTTCGTCGTGACTTCGTCACAAAGGAGCAGTTCGAGGCGCTGCTCAGCAGCAAGGGAATCTCGAACGACGACACCGTCGTTCTCTACGGCGGCAACAACAACTGGTTCGCGTCATACGCGTACTGGTACTTCAAGCTCTACGGTCACCCCGACGTTCGCCTGCTCGATGGCGGACGGAAGAAGTGGGAGCTGGATTCGCGCGAACTGGTAACCGAAGTGCCGGAGCGCACGCCAACCACCTACGTGGCCCAGCCGCAGGACCCCACGATCCGCGCGCTACGTGACGAGGTCATCGCAGCCATCGGCGTCGAAAACCTCATCGACGTGCGCTCGCCGGATGAATACTCGGGCAAGCTTCTGGCGCCGGCCCACCTGCCGCAGGAGCAGTCGCAACGGGCCGGGCACATCCCGACCGCGGCGAACATCCCGTGGAGCAAGGCGGCCAACGACGATGGCACCTTCCGCTCCGACGAGGAGTTGACGGCGCTCTACGAAGCCGAGGGAGTCGACCTGGCAACGGACACGGTTGCTTACTGCCGTATCGGCGAGCGCTCTGCCCACACTTGGTTCGTACTGCACGAGCTGCTGGGTTTGCAGAACGTGCGCAACTACGACGGATCGTGGACCGAGTACGGCTCCCTGGTTGGCGTGCCGGTCCAAAAGGGCGCCATCGCGGGGACTCCAGCGGGGGGCCAGGCCTGATGTGCGGCGCAACGACCGGCGGGTTGTCCACCGAAGGAATTGATGCCACCAAGGAGGCGGTGATCCAAGGGGTTGTCTCCCGCGGTGGAGAACCGTTAGGTGGCGCTTACGTGCGCCTGCTCGACAGCACGGGAGAGTTCACGGCTGAGGTTCCGACGAGTGCCACAGGTCAGTTCCGGTTCTTCGCGGCCCCGGGAGGTTGGACGCTACGGATGCTGGCGCCGGGTGCAACCCTCGACCGCAGCGTGGTCGCGAGCCAGGGCGCAATTGCTGAAGTACTGGTGGAGCTGCCCGGGTAGGCACGTTCGACGCGGCGGCTGTCAGGAACGGACCGATCGACGGAACCCAGGCGCTAGTAGACCAACGCCTGGGTTCCGTCGATGAGGCACTCTTCGACGAATGCGGCGGACCCCGCGATCCGGACGGCTGGCAAGAAGTCCGCAGCGGTCAGGGAGCGTCGCTGGGCGCACTGGGTGCAGACCGTCAGCAATCCGTCCGCCATGACCAGGTCGCGCAGTTGGGTCATCGACGTCGAATCCGCGAGCGTGAACCCCTCGGCGAAACCAGGCTTCGCGAAGCCGACCGCGTCGCCGGTCAGCCAGACCGACGCGTCCGCTCCGGCGGCGATGGCTGCCGCAGCAACGGAGAACGCTTGGGAACAGCGCTCCGGCTCGCTATCGCCGACGGTCAGCTTGACAACTAGTCGATGCATTCCCCCATCCTCGCGCAGGCACGACGTCGTTAGCGGGCTAGGCTGGTCGCGTGCTTGAACTCTTCTTCACGTCGCTGCTCGTGCTCGTTGCTGTCGCGTCGGCTTGGTTCATCGGCTACGTGGTCTACCGGTTGTACAAGACCGGCGACCCGCGCTAACCCGACCGGCGCATGAGCACCGAGTCCTCGCCCGCACCCAGCGAGTTGCCTGAGCAGCTCGTTCCCCTCTCGTGGCTGATCGGCAGATGGGTCGGAGTCGGCCTCGGGACCTACCCCACCATCGAGGATTTCCGGTTCGGGCAGGAACTGACCTTCGCCTTTGACGGGCGACCGTTCCTGACCTACAACAGCGTCTCGTGGGTCATTGACGAGCAGGGCAATCGAATCCGGCCAGCCGCGTCGGAATCCGGCTATTGGCGTCCGCTGCCGGACAACGAGGTCGAGGTGATGCTCGTACATTCGACGGGCCACCTGGAGACCTATCAGGGCAAGGTCGAAGTAACCGCTATCCAAGACGCCCGGATCACCGGCGCGAGGGTGGAACTACGGACCGACATCGTGGCGCGCAGCAAGTCGGCCAAGGAGTATGACGGTGGCACCCGCCTCTACGGCCTCATTGAGGGTGATCTCGGTTGGGCGTTCGACATGGCTGCGGTTGGCGAGCGGCTGAGCAACCACTTGTCGGCTCGCCTTGCCAAGGTCGACTAGGCGAGGCGAGATGTCCGATCGGTGGGCAGAGCAACTGCGGGCACGCGGCCATCGGGCGACCTCGCAGCGGATCCTCGTGTTGGAGGTCATCGCCGAGGTGCGTCACGCAACCCCCGACCAGGTGTTCGCCGAGGCGGGTCGGCGCGGTTCGGCTATCGACTTGTCAACGGTCTATCGAACGCTGGAATTGCTCGACGACGTCGGCCTGATCACGCACGCTCACTTGGGGCAGGGCTCACCGACGTACCACTCGATTGACGAGCGCCCACATATACATCTGGTTTGCCGACGTTGTGACCGGGTATCGCAAATCGATGCGGCGACGTTGGACCCGATGGTGTCTGCGGTGGCGGAGCAATCCGGCTTCATCGCCGACGTCGGGCACTTGGTACTACATGGAGTCTGTGGCGACTGCGCCAAGAAAGTCGGTGGATGACATCCAGCGGCAGACGAGCAGCCGGACACCCGTGACCGAATCGACGGAAGTGAACTGACCTGATGACTGATAAGCCGATTCCAGCACCGGACAACGATGCCGATGTAGGGGTGCCCTGGCACTACGGAGATCCGCACCGCGAGCAGCGGGAATTGGCAAGCGGCTCGGCGATTGTGGACCTGTCCCACCGCGGAGTTGTGACCGTGTCCGGTCCAGATCGGCTCGGCTGGCTCAATGACCTGACCAGTCAGCTCGTGCTGCAACTGGCCGCCGGCGAGAGCGCCCAAGCGTTGATCCTCGACCCGCACGGTCACGTGGAGCATGACCTCCACGTGGTTGATGACGGCAACCAGACCTGGATGACTATCGAGCCCGGCACCGCGCAAGCCGTGGTGGCCTACTTGAACTCCATGAAGTTCATGCGCGACGTGACCGTTGCCGACGTTTCGCAGGACTACGCGGTGATCTGGGTCGGAGCGGACATCGAGCTATCCGGCGATTACACCCGCTGGCGGGTTCCGGCCGACTATGCCGGGACCGGTTTGACCGAGGCGGGCACCGACCGGGGTGGCGGCGCCGACCGATACGTGCCCGCGCGACCTGCGGTGTGGCAAGGCGAAGAGACGATCGTCCCGCGCTCCGAACTGGCGGGCATCTTGGCCGCTGCGCCTTCGCTCGCGGGATCCTGGGCGTGGAACGCGCTCAGGGTGGCAGCAGCGGTACCGCGCATGGGGTCGGATACCGACCACAAGACCCTGCCGCACGAGGTGGGCTGGATTGGGCCGGCAGTTCACCTGTCCAAAGGCTGCTACCGCGGTCAGGAGACGGTTGCCCGCGTTCACAACCTGGGTCGGCCTCCGCGTCGACTCGTCCTGCTGCACCTCGACGGCTCGACCAACGAGGTGCCTGCCCATGGCGACGAGGTCCTGTTCGGCGATCGCGTGGTTGGCCAGATCGGATCGGTAGCCCGACATTACGAACTTGGCCCCATCGCGACGGCCATCGTTAAACGGTCGGTGCCCACCGATGCTGCGCTGGTCGTTCGGCGCGGCAGCGATGGTTCGCTGATCGACGCAGCCCAAGAGGCGGTTGTGGTCGGCTGATGCGTGCCGTTGTGCAAAGGTCACGAGCCGCAAGGGTCAGTGTCGCTGGTGAGGTGATCGGACAATTCCAGGGTTTGGGCCTGGTGGTTCTGGTTGGCGTGACCCACAGCGACACCGAGGAGGAAGCGCGCAAGCTGGCCAGCAAGTTGCACGGTTTGCGGATCTTTGACGGCCCGGACGGGCGAGAGGCCAGCATCGGCGATCTCGGTTTGCCCGCAATGGTAATTAGTCAATTCACCCTCTACGGACAACTCACAAAAGGTCGGCGTCCCACCTGGGAGTCGGCGGCGCCGAGGACCGCGGCCGAGCCGCTGGTCGCAGCGGTCATCGATGAGCTACAGGCATTCGGAACGACGGTAGCGATCGGCCGCTTCGGTGCTGACATGCAGATTGAGCTGACTAATGAGGGTCCAATCACATTGATATTGGACGTATGAGGGTTATCCTCAGGCAATCAGCGAGAAATAGGAAGGCTGATCATGGGCGGTACACACGAATCCGATGGCCTTACGGAGCTGGACGTCACAACGTCGAGTCTCGCTGAGTTGAGCCTCGCGGAGTTGCGCCAATCACGCCGTGATGCTGAGGTCGAAGAGCAGGAACTGTCCTACGTTCGTCGACTCCTCCACGGCCGAATCGACATCATCCGCGCGGAAGTGCGTCGACGCGCTGGCGAGGGCGAGGAGCTCATTGCCAACCTTTCGACGATCTTGTCCGACCACCCTGCCGGTGGTAAGCCCGGCCAGGGTCGCTTTGTCTCGCTCAACGATCCGACTCGGGAAGATGGCACGGCGCGGGAGGCCGAGGTCGCTCTCAGCGAACTCGCCAGCGTCAACGTGTCCACTGCAACCGACGGCGAACTTCGCGAGTGCTTGGGCTCCTTGACTGATCATGAACGAATCGTGTCTGACACCCGCGCGCAGATCCACCGTCAGATCGATCGGCTGAGCACCGAACTCACCCGCCGATACCGCGAAGGCACCGCGCAGGTCGACGATTTGCTTGCTGCAGCACGCCGCCAGTAGGGCATCCACCCTGTTATTGCCCGACTACGCGCTGCATTGTGCGTGACCTCACAGAATCACTCCTACTCAGGGTGTTTGCAATAGCAAGCACCCGGGGCACAATTGAGGTGTGGCGCGAATCGATGTGGGCGGGCTTGGGGAGTACATCCGTGAGCAGCGCACACTCGCCCAACTGTCCCTACGGCAGTTGGCCGCGAGTTCTGAGGTGTCCAATCCATACCTCAGCCAGATCGAGCGTGGCCTCAGAAGACCCAGTGCCGAGATTCTTGGACAGATAGCCAAGGCACTACGAATCTCCGCTGAGACGCTCTACGTCAAGGCGGGAATTCTGGAGGACACCGGAGAGACAGTCTCGGTAACGGCGGCCATCATGGCTACCTCCGCCCTGACCGATCGCCAACGCCGGGTTCTGCTGGAGATTTACGCGGCTTTTCAAACCGAGAACGCCGCACAACCCACCGAACACGCGATCCGTGGTGAAGGCAATGACGCCGACTCACCCGGTGAGGAAATGGGCGACCTGCCCTTACCTCGGGTCACGAACGTCGGAGGGCCCACCAAGACCGGCGACCCGCTGGATGCCGCCTCCTAAGGGCAGCAACCGGTTGGAGCGCCGAAATTCACCCACCGAAAGGGATGATCGATATGGCTACCACCACAGCCAAGAAGACCGCAGCGCGCAAGCCTGCTGCCAAGAAGACCGCGCCGGCCACCAAGCCGACCGCCAAGAAGACCGCAGCGCGCAAGCCCGCCGCCAAGAAGACCACGCCGGCCACCGCGAAGAAGACCGTAACGGCTCCCAAGGCCAAGGTCACCAAGAGCGCCAGCCGGACCACGGGCACAGCGAAGGCCGCCGTCAAGAAGGCCAACGTTCGCAACCTGAACCTGCCAAAGGTTGAGCTTCCCAACGTCGAGCTTCCCAAGGTCGACGACGTTCGCGCCGAGGTTGTCGAGCGCCTTGAGAACGTTCAAGAAGCCGTTGTTGCGGCTCCGGCCCGCGCCCAAGAGGTCGTCATCGACCTCCGTGAGCGTGTCAGCGCCCGCTACGTCGAGGTTCGCAAGAGCTTTGATGAGGCAGTCGCCCAGGTTCGCGATCGGCTAGGCATCAAGTAAACGCAAACCGCTGATTCGTCAGCGATTCACAGCCAGGCCCGTCCCACCATCGGTGGGGCGGGCCTCGCTCGTGGCGCCATTCCGTACAGTAAGCCCATGATGCAGATGGCCATGAACGCCGTGTACTTCCTCATGTTGGCGATCAACGTGTGGGCGTTCGTTGATTGCCTTATCCGCCCCGCTGCTGCGTTCCCGGCTGTCGAACGACAGACCAAGCTCGCTTGGATCGCGTTCCTCGGCGTCGGCGTCGCCCTTCAGCTGTTCTTCGGCGGCGTTGGCCTACTGGGGCTGGCCGCGTTGGTGCTTGCCGGCTACTACTTGGCTGACGTTCGGACCAAAGTGCTGGAGATTACTCGTCGCTAGTGCCGCGGCTAGTGGCCCTGGCTCGCAACGGCGGCCGCTGCGGTCGCGGCGGCCGCCGGATCGAGGTAGTTCCCGCCAGCGACCAGTGGTTTGAGTTCCTGATCCAGCGCATAGAGCAGCGGGATACCCGTCGGGATGTTGAGTCCGGCGATGTCCTCGTCGGAGATGCCGTCGAGGTGCTTGACGAGGCCACGCAGTGAGTTGCCGTGAGCGGTCACAAGGACCGTCTTGCCAGCCCGCAGATCGGGAACGATCGCGTCGTACCAGTACGGCAGCATCCGATCGATGACGTCTTTGAGGCATTCCGATCGAGGCAGGATTTCCGGTGCCAGGTCGGCGTAGCGAACGTCGTGGGTCTGCGCGAACTGGCTGTCCGGGTCGATCGGCGGCGGCGGGGTGTCGAACGACCGACGCCACAGCAGGAACTGCTCCTCACCGAACTCGGCCAGGGTCTGCTTCTTGTCCTTGCCCTGCAACGCGCCGTAGTGACGTTCGTTGAGTCGCCAGGATCGATGAACCGGGATCCAGGACCGGCCGCAAGCATCGAGGGCGAGTTGGGAAGTCAGGATTGCCCTACGCAACACGGAAGTGTGGACGACATCTGGCAGCAGCTCGGCGTCGGCGAGCATTCTCCCGCCACTAACGGCCTCGACTACCCCTTGTTCGGTGAGCTCAACGTCTACCCACCCGGTGAACAGATTGCGGGAGTTCCAGGTGCTCTGGCCATGTCGAAGCAGCACCAACTTGCCAACAGTCGTCGAGGTCATGACTTCATCTTGCCGCATCGTGCGCGGTCGTCGATCAGGCCTCCGCAGTTGGGTTGGCCAAGTGCGCGAATGCCGCCAAGTTGCGAGTGCTCTCGCCCCGGGATATCCGCCACTGCCACTCCCGGCTGATAGCTGTCGCGAACCCCAGCTCGAGCAGACGGTCGAAGGCACCGTCGGAGTTCTCCAACACCGACCCCAACACACGATCTACTTCGGCTTCCGTGACGGCATGCAGCGGAACCCGACCGACCAAGTACACGTCGCCGAGTTGGTCGATCGCATAGCTGACGCCGTAGAGGCGACGATTGCGCTCCAGCAGCCACCGGTAGACACCCTCGTGATTTTCATCAGGATTGCGAACCACGAACGCGTTGATGGACACCGTTGAGCTTCCGACGACCAGCGACGTTGTGGTCTTGAGCCGGTGCTCGCCTGGGAGCGTGGCGGCGAAGGAACCAGGTTGGGTCTCCTCGAAGTCGATCCCAGCGGCCTGCAGGTAGGTGACGATGACCTCACGGGCCACGAGTTGCGCGTCGTTCAGGTCGTTCACGCGGTGCTCCGATCGCTTGCGACGAGGGCCTCGATGGTGCGCAGCCGCCGGGTTCGCATTGCTTTGCGGTAAACCTCCAGCGTTGACGCCGTCGTGGCCGCCCAGCCGAAGTTCGTCGCGTGCTTGCGTGCGTTGGTTGCCAACGCCTCCAATTGGCGCGGGGTTGTCAGCAAATCCTCGATCGTGTTCGCCCAAAGATGCGGGTTGTGGCCGGGGATGAGCAATCCGGACACTCCATCGGCCACCGCCGTTCGCAGCCCGCCCACGTCCGCGGCGACAACCGGCGTACCGGAAGCCTGCGCCTCGACGGCGACCAACCCGAAGCTCTCGGAGTAGGACGGAACGCAGACCAGGTCGGCAGCTCGGTACCACTGTGCGAGTTCTGCCCGGGTCGCTGGCGGCTCGAACCGCACCAGGTCAGTTACGCCGAGCGAGGCGGCCAATTTGCGCAGTTCATCAAGTCGTTCAACGCCGGCCCCGGATGGTCCACCGCACACAACCGTGACGAGGCGATCACGCAGACCAGGCGACTGCGCCACGAGAGCCGCAGTCGCCTGGATGACGACATCGGGGGCCTTGAGGGGCTGAATCCTGCCGACAAAGAGCAGGACGAGAGCATCGCTGGCCAAGCCTCTTCTGGCACGGGCGTCCGCGCGGCGACCCGGGGTGAACAACTCAAGATCCACGCCGGGGTGAATGACAGAGACCCGGTCGGGGTCGGCGTCATATAGGTCTACCAACTCGGTGGCTTCGGCCTCGGTATTTGCAACCAGGTGGTCGGCGGTTTCGACAACTTGTTGCTCGCCCATGACCCGCATCGGAGGCTCTGGGACGTCGTCGGTCGCCAGCGCGGCATTCTTCACCTTGGCCATGGTGTGCATCGAGTGAATCAGCGGTACGTCCCAGCGGTCACTGGCTACCGACCCGACTTGGCCGGAGAGCCAGTAGTGGGAGTGAATGACGTCGAACCAGCCCGGCGGCCGATTCGCCTCCGCGCGCAGAACACCTGCGGTCAGCGAGCACAACTGGGCCGGGAGGTCCTCCTTGCGAATGTCCTCCAGCGGACCGGATTCAATGTGTCGGACCAGAATTCCGTCGGCTAACTCCACGACCGGCGGCAACTCCGGCCTGGTCGCCCTGGTGAAGATCTCCACATCGACGCCCGCCGCTGCGAGACGCCGCGAAAGCTCCACAACATAGACATTCAAACCACCAGCGTCCCCGGTACCGGGCTGATCCAACGGCGAGGTGTGTACCGATAGGACGGCCGCACGGCTCGGGCGCAGGCTCGCGTCGGGGACGGACAGGACGGACACGTCTCGATGGTCGCGCATGTTCTCGCTCACTACTCGGCTGCCCCCTCTTCAGGGCGCCAACAAGAATCCGGTCCGCGCGTATTCCGACTGCGTGCGTGAAATTGGTTCAGCTAGCGGAACGTGAGACGTACGGTTCGCCGGTCACGATGTGAACAACCCGCATCCCGATCGTGACCGCGTGGTCGGCAAATCGCTCGTAGTAGCGCGACAGCAGCGTGATGTCGACGGCCGCTTCAATGCCGTAGGGCCACGTGGGATCGAGCACCGCTTGAAACAATTCCCGGTGCAATCTGTCCATGTCGTCGTCCATCGCGGCCAAGCCCTCGGCCCCAGGGACATCGCGCTCACTGAGCACCTCACCAGTGCGTCGGACGATCCGCTCGGCGACCGACCCCATCTCAATGAAGATTCCTCGTAGCTCCGCTGGCACCGCGTGTGCCGGGTACCGCATCCGGGTCGCCTTCGCCACGTGGGTCGCCAAGTCGCCCATCCGCTCAAGCGATGCGGAGATCCGCAGGCCGGAGAGCAGGACGCGCAACTCGGTGGCCACTGGAGCCTGAAGTGCAACCAGGTTGAGGGCGCGATCTTCCAAATCCGCCGCGAGCACATCGATGGCGTCGTCACCGGCGATGACAGCCTCAGCCTTGCTCAGGTCGGCATCGAGGAGAGACTGGGTAGCCGCCAGCATCGCTGCGTCGACGAGGCGAGTCAGCTCCACCAGCTTCTCATCGAAATCTTCGAGTTCTTCGTGGTATGTGGTCCGCATGATGGTTCCAGAGTAGTCCGTATGGCCGAACCGGAACCACACACTTGCGCGAACAGTTGGTTACCAGCGGGCAACGGCAGGTGGCCGACAAGTGAACAGCAGGTGTGCAAGGTCTCGAATCAGCAGGCGCGGGTCGGCGCCGGACAATTCGGCCCTATGCTCAAATCGTGGATGCCAGTGGGGCAGCAGTCCTGACTGCCCTTATCGCAGGCGCGCTAGTGGGTGCGTTCGTCGTGTGGCTATGGCTCAGCCGCCACCATCCCGATCATGGTTTGGCACATTCGACCGCGAAAGCCCCCGGGTCGATGCCAGCCGATATCTCTGCCGATTTGGTAATCCGCGCGATCTCGGCCTTGCCAGGCACCTCAATGGTGGTGGATTCCGGTAACGGGACGGTGCTCAGCGCGTCTGCCCGAGCGGCGGACCTCGGCCTGATCCAACCCAGTGGAATTGCGGATCCAGAGATCGCTCGCGTCGCGGTGACTGTGCGCCACCCTGGGCAGGTAGTGGAAGAGGAATTGAATGTCCGTCGACCCGCTTTCCGCGGTGGCCGCCTCGACTTGCTCGCGCGCATCACGCCGATCACCGCGCGGGCGAACCTGGTGATGTTGGAAGACCTGTCCAGCGCACGCCGAGTGGACGAGGTTCGCAGGGACTTCGTTGCGAACGTCAGCCACGAACTGAAGACCCCCGTTGGTGCCCTGTCGTTACTGGCTGAAGCGGTGCTAGCGGCATCCGATGACCCGGATGAGGTCCGGCACTTTGCCGGACGGATGCAACTGGAGACCGCGCGTCTGTCGAACCTGGTCGCCGACTTGGTTGACCTGTCACGACTGCAGGGTGATGACCCGATGGCCAATGCAGAGGCGGTCGATGTCGACGCGGTGGTTACCGAGGCAATCGACTCAATGCGAATGGCTGCCGACTCCGGCCGGATCGAGATTGTCGCCGGCGGGACGCACCACCTGATCGCCCACGGCGTGGAAAGCCAACTGGTCACTGCGCTACGCAATCTGTTGTCCAACGCTGTGTCCTACAGCCCGCCCAACACCCGCATAGCAGTCGCGACCAAAACGACGAATCAGGTAATCGAGATCAGCGTGACCGACCAAGGCATCGGGATTCCCGCCGCTGAGGTTGATCGAATCTTTGAACGGTTCTACCGCGTCGATCAGGCGCGTTCACGGGTTACCGGCGGTACCGGCCTGGGCCTGGCGATTGTCAAACACGTCTGCCGTAACCATGGCGGCGACGTCACGGTTTGGTCGGTGGAAGGGGAGGGCAGTACGTTCACACTTCGACTGCCCAGCGTCCGCGGCAACGTCGTGAGGCCCGCACAGGCGTCACCACTGGCCAGATCGACTGGCCGCGATTCACAGGAGGCTCGGCCATGACGGTAGTGATGATCGTGGAGGACGAACCGTCCTTCAGCGAGGCACTCAGCTTCATGCTGAAGAAGGAGGGCTTCGAAGTGGCCGTGGCGGCGGACGGGCTCGCTGCGCTGGAGATGTTCGAGCGCCTTGGCCCGGACCTCATCCTGCTCGACGTCATGTTGCCTGGACTGCCAGGAACTGAAGTGTGTCGGCAACTTCGCCAAGTCTCGTCGGTGCCGATCATCATGCTGACTGCGAAGGATGGCGAGATCGACAAAGTCGTCGGCCTGGAACTCGGGGCCGACGATTACGTCACCAAGCCGTTCTCCAGCCGTGAATTGGTCGCTCGAGTGCGCGCAGTCTTGCGCCGCAGATCAGCGCCGAGTGATGAGGCTGAACCCTCAGCCGTCCTTGAGGCCGGCCCAGTGCGAATGGATGTCGATCGCCACCTAGTGATCGTCGACGGACGCGAGGTCAAGTTGCCGCTCAAGGAGTTCGAGCTGCTCGAACTCCTGCTACGCAACTCCGGCCGAGTCCTGACGCGATCGCAGTTGATAGACCGGATCTGGGGCTCCAACTACGTCGGTGACACCAAAACCCTTGACGTTCACGTCAAACGAATCCGATCGAAAATCGAACCGGATCCATCCGAACCCAAGTACCTGATTACCCTGCGCGGCCTGGGATACAAGTTCGACGCGTAGCGGACCGAACTCCGGGTCGATCCATCGTTCGGGCCTGCCGCGCCTTTTCGGCGCGCGACGAGGCGTTCACATGAGTACTTTCACCCCATCATCCTCTTGATCAGGAATGGACACTCATGGCGAAGAAGACGCACGTTGGAAGTTCTCACCGGCTCCGAGCCATCGGTCTCACGACCATCGGCATTGGTTCCCTTGTCGTCGCGGCCGGCTGCAGCAGTAGCACCGATTCCTCCACGACCCCGACCCCGACCGCGACAGTGGCAACCCCCACCGTCACCTCGACCGCAACGGCTACGGCGGAGCCGGTTGCCGGCATCCCGGCACCACCCGCGGGATCCATCAAAATCAGTGGCAACCAGACCTACTCGCGGTACAAGAACTCAGCGAAGGACCCCGCTCAGGTTGTCAGCTTCTACAAGGGCGAACTGACCGCTGCGGGCTACAAGATCGTCAAGGAGAACTCCGGCGGCGGCGGCTGGGGCCCATATGGCGGCCAAGGTGCCGGATTGCGTGCTCAGAAGGGCGAGGTCTGGACGGGTGTTGGCGCCGGCGCAGAGAAGGGTGCGCCGACGTACTTCAGTGTCTGCACAGCCAACTCCGAGGCAGGCATCAATCGCTGTGATGGCGAAAACGATCAACAGGACAACTCAAACTCAGGCAGCAGCTGATCGCTTCGACCAGCGCACACGACTCACCCCTCGAACCCGACCACGGTCGGGTTCGAGGGGTGAGTCGTGTCGCTACGCGGCCTTGGGGCTTGCGCTTGCGGAGGCAGGACTTGGGATCGGCGCGCCCGGAGTAGCCGTGGCGCGGGGGGTGGGTTTCTGCCCGATTCCCGCAGGGTTGGGCTCGATGCCGGCATAGATGCCAATGGGCGCGACGGTCAGCAGCGGGATGGTGACCGCGCCGGCGTTCTTGAAGGTGAAGGTCGTCGATACGTAGCCCGACGGGACCGCGTCAACGCCGTAGCCGTTGACGTATACGTCGCTGTTAAATCCGACGCGCACATCGCTGGCAGGACGGAGGTCGATCTTTCCGCCGGTGATGCCGATGACAAAGGCTTTCGGGTCAGTGGTCACCGACTCGAGCACGTCTGCTTCCCTGCTGGGATTCACGAATGTCGCCGCCATCGTCATCGTGCGAGGGTCCTTGGCGCTACGGACCCAGGTAGCGCTGCGGATCTGCAGATTGCCCACCTCAGCGGAGGTGCCGTCACCCGATGGACCTTGGGTGTCGGTCTGGGCATTGAAGCCGTTGAAGCAGCCTGCGAGCAGGGGAACAGTGGCGGCTGCGGCGACGACTACGGTCACTCGACGATTCATCCGGTTCACGGCGGGCAGCCTAGCGCGTTGAACGCTCGCAGGCTCCTCCGTGGTGCCCATGTCGGCGCAGCGGCTAGTTGAAGCTGGAATCATGATCAACTACGCATGTTACCCTTGGGTATCGCGAAAGGGGCATATCGCCATATGTCGTTCTCTGTCGGAGACACCGTTGTTTACCCTCATCACGGGGCTGCACTGATCGAATCGATCGAGCAGCGGGTGATCAAGGGTGAGCCACGTGAGTACTTGGTACTGCGCGTTGCGCAAGGTGACTTGACCGTTCGAGTACCTGCTGACAACGTCGATCTCGTCGGCGTCCGTGACGTCGTCAATCAGGAAGGCCTGGACAAGGTCTTCGACGTCCTGCGTCAGCCGTACACCGAAGAACCGACCAACTGGTCGCGCCGGTACAAGGCCAACCTGGAGAAGCTCGCTTCCGGCGACGTCATCAAAGTTGCCGAGGTTGTTCGCGACCTCTGGCGACGCGAGAAGGATCGCGGCCTGTCCGCTGGCGAGAAGCGCATGCTCGCCAAGGCCCGCCAGATTCTGGTCAGCGAACTCGCCCTGGCGGAGCACACCAACGAAGACAAGGCCGAGTCACTGCTCGACGAGGTGCTGGCCTCCTAGGTCACGACGACCACAACTCCATGTCCCACTCGACTGCTAACGGCGACCGCCCACCTGGGCAGGTCGCCGTTGTCGTCGCTGCCGCTGGTCGTGGTGAGCGGCTCGGTGGGGCGTTGCCCAAGGCGCTGGCGAAGGTTGCCGAACGGGCGCTGCTCGACTACACATTGGAAATCATCGCGACGGTCCCTGAGGTCGACATGGTCGTCGTCGCTGGGCCACCGGGCTACGAGTCCGAAGTCCAGCAGATCTGCGATCGCTGGCCAGCCAAACCCACCACGATCGTCACTGGCGGCCTGACGCGCAAAGCATCGGTGACCAAGGCATTGAAGGAGTTGCCGGCGGTCGTTGAGGTGGTGTTAATCCACGACGCGGCCCGGGCCTTCGCACCCCGTGAGTTGTTCAGCGAGGTCATCGCCGCAGTGCATTCCGGGTCTGACGCGGTGGTGCCGGGGCTTCCGGTAGCCGACACGATCAAGCGGGTCGATGCGGGCGAGTCCGTGTTGGAAACGGTCGACCGGAGCAGTCTTCGAGGTGTCCAGACCCCGCAGGGCTTTGACCGGGGCGCGCTCTATGACGCCCACCGCAAAACCGTCGAGGGGACGGACCACACGGACGATGCTGGCATTGTGGCCTCGTACGGATTCCCCGTTCTGGTAGTGCCCGGCAAGCCCGAGGCATTCAAGGTGACGACGCCGTTCGACATCGCCGTGGCTCGTGCGGTGTTGGCTGACAAGTCGAGGAGGTAGCTCGCAGATGACCTCGTCAGCGCATGCTGGGGATTCCCACTTGGCCCCGCGGGTGGGGATCGGCACGGACGTGCACCCCTTTGCCGATGGTCGGCAATTACATCTGGTCGGGTTGTTCTGGCCTGACGAAACCGGCGTGACCGGGCACTCAGATGGTGACGTCGCAGCGCACGCGTGCTGCGACGCATTGTTCTCTGCCGCTGGGCTGGGCGATCTTGGCTCGAACTTCGGGGTGGATGAGCCGCAATGGCAGGGTGCGAGCGGAGTGACCCTGCTCGCGGAGGCTGCGGATCGGGTGCGGCTAGCGGGCTGGCGGATCGGCAACGTGTCGGTGCAGGTCATCGGCAATCGGCCAAAGATCGGGCCTCGCCGCGTGGAAGCGGAAGAGGTTCTTTCTGATGCTGTCGGTGCGCCTGTTTCCGTGTCGGCGACAACGACCGATGGACTCGGGCTGACTGGCCGCGGTGAGGGTATCGCCGCAATCGCGATCGCCCTGGTGAGCTGATCAGCGCAAGAGTGGCTGTGCCTCGCTTTTTGGGCAGAGGGCAGATAGCGTTCCGAGCATGACTGCTGCTCTGACGGATGCCCAGAAAGCGCTGTTCAACGAGGTTGTGTTCGCGGTGGTGGGCACGATCAACCCGGACGGTCGGCCGCAGCTTTCGGTGGTGTGGGTCAAGACCGACGGCGACGACATTCTCTTCTCCACAACGGAGGGTCGGCGCAAGCAACTCAACCTGGTTGCCGACCCCAGAGTCACCATCCTGGTGAATCCACCCACCAATCCCTACAGCTACATCGAGGTGCGTGGCACCGCGACCATGACCACCGAAGGCGGGCGCGAGCTCATCGACGAGCTGGCCAAGAAGTACATGGATGCCGACCGCTATCCGATGGACGATGGCACGGACAACGTCCGGGTGATTGTGCGGATCAAGCCCGAGCACGTCGTCACCATGGGTCAGTAGGCAGCCAACCCGTAGGCTTGCGCCCGTGAGCCTACGCCTGCACGACACCGCGACCCGGTCGGTACGGGACTTTGTCCCGCTCGAACCCGGCAAGGTCTCGATGTACCTGTGCGGCGCCACGGTGCAGTCCGCCCCTCACGTCGGCCACATCCGCTCCAGTCTGGTGTTCGACGTCCTCTCGCGTTGGTTGCGCATCAGCGGATACGAGGTTGTGCTGTGCCGCAACGTCACCGACATTGACGACAAGATTCTGACCCGCTCTGTCGAGCAGGGTCGGCCGTGGTGGGCGGTTGCCCATCAATACGAACTCGAGTTCCAACTGGCGTACCAGGTACTCGGCTGCGTACCGCCCACGGTTGAACCACGGGCAACGGGCCATGTGACCGAGATGGTCGAGCTCATCACCCGCCTGATCGAGCGTGACCACGCGTATGAGTCCGGTGGCGACGTCTACTTCGACGTTCATTCCTACGCCGACTACGGCGCGCTGTCCGGCCAGCGGCCAGGCGATCTGCAACCGGGCGCCGACAGCGAGTTGGATACCCGCAAACGCGACCCGCGCGACTTTGCGTTGTGGAAGGCCGCCAAACCGGGCGAGCCGAGTTGGCCCACGCCGTGGGGCGAGGGTCGACCCGGGTGGCATTTGGAATGCTCGGCGATGGCACGGGCCTACTTGGGTGCGCAGTTCGATATCCACGGCGGTGGACTCGACCTGGTCTTCCCCCACCACGAGAATGAGATTGCGCAGTCGCGGGCTGCCGGCGACGCCTTCGCGCAGTACTGGTTGCACAACGCGTGGGTGACGACCGCTGGCGAGAAGATGAGCAAGTCGTTGGGTAACTCGATGATCGTGGCTGAGGTGCTGCGTCGCGTGCGCCCGGTCGAGCTGCGTTGGTATCTGGTGGCTGCGCACTACCGCAGCAACCTGGAGTTCTCCGACGAGGCGTTGGCCGAGTCCGCCGCGAGCTACCGACGGATCGAGGGTTTTGTGAAGCGTGCCGCGTCCCGGGTCGGAACGTCGGATCCCGATCCAACAAAGCATCTTCCCAAGAGCTTCGTCGATGCGATGAACGATGATTTGGCAGTTCCGGCCGCCGTTGCGGTGGCGCATGAACGAGTGACCGAAGGCAACCGCCTGCTCGCCGCTCGCGACGATGAGGGCTTGGTGCCAGTGCTTGCAGAGGTTCGTTCGATGCTCGATGTCATTGGGGTTGATCCGTTGAGCCCGCCGTGGGCTGGCTCGGAGGCCGATGACCAGCGACTGCGAACGGCACTCGACGCGCTTGTTGCAGCCGAGATTGGCGCTCGCCAAGAGGCTCGAGCGGAGCGTGACTTCGCTACTGCTGATGCAATTCGGGACCGGATCATTGCCGCCGGGATCAGCATCGAGGACTCTGCCGATGGTTCGCGATGGTCGCTGGCCGGTGATTCCTGATGGCTGGCAATTCCAAGCGCAAGGGTGCGGTGCGCAACACCGAAGCCAAGAAGCCACGGGGCGTGGGTTCCGGCGGCAACCGTCGCCAGGGCTTGGAAGGCAAGGGCCCGACGCCCAAGGCGACTGAACGGCCGGGCCATGTGGCGGGCAAGCGTGCCCGCGCCGAGGCCGTGCAAGCCGCCAAACAGCAAGGCGGCCGGGGTCGTGCGCCGAGGGGCGCCAGCAAGAACCCGGACATCGTCGCCGGTCGCAACCAGGTGCTGGAGGCGGTTCTTGCTGGAGTCCCGGCTCGGACGCTATTGGTCCAACGCAACATCGACGCCGATCCACGGATCAAGCAAGCGCTGACCACCGCGTTGGAGAACGGCTTGGAGATGCGCGAATGTCGGCGTGAGGAACTCGATGAGATCGCCGGTGGTGTCCACCAAGGCATCGTCTTGGCGGTCGCGCCGTACGAGTACGCCGATATTGCTGACCTGCTCTTCGCTGGAACCGACCGCCGCCCGGCGCTGCTGGTCGCGCTGGACGGGGTAACCGACACGCGCAACCTCGGTGCGATCGCACGGTCGGCCGCAGCGTTCGACGGCACCGGAATAGTCATTCCTTCGCGTCGCTCGGCCACGGTGACGGCAGCGTCCTGGCGAACGTCGGCCGGTGCGCTGGCCCACATTCCGGTCGCCATGGTGACGAACCTGAACCGGACGATCGAGGACGCCAAGGATGCTGGGTTCACAGTCGTCGGCCTGGCTGGCGAGGGCTCAACGGACATCGATGCCTTGGGTCTCGGCAACGATCCCGTGCTCTTGGTGATCGGCGGCGAGGGCAAGGGGTTGAGCCGCCTGGTTGCCGAGAACTGCGACCTGTTGGCATCCATTCCGATCAACGGCCGGGTTGAGTCGCTGAACGCCGCCGTCGCGGCAGGAATCGCGCTTCACGCGGTTGTGTCTGAGCGCTCCTAGCGGTCCGGTGAAGCAACCGTCACCCACTGAGTCGCACGGGGTCGGCACCGCTGGGCGCGAGAGCAGACATCGGTCAGCCGAAGGCATGATTCCGGTTGGCAACGCGCGGTGTCGGACCGCTATCGTCCATCCGAGCCGACCAGGCCGACTAGCCGAGGGAGTCCAATGACCAAGATGGCGCAGTACAAGCGGAGCAGCCTCGTATTGGCCGCAGCAGTCATCGCAATCACGCCAGTTCTGGGCGCCTGCAGCAGCGACAGCAGTTCATCGGACAGCACCCCCACGGCAACTACCAGCAGTGCGCCATCGGCAACCGAAACCAGCAGCGGCGACACCGCAACAGGCACACCGGTGTTGGGCAACGGCACCGCACCCGCTGACCGGACGATCATGGTGTCTTCAACGGGTATGACCCCGAAGGAACTGACGATCGCGGTAGGTCAGAACGTCACCTTCAAGGCCGACGGTTCAGGAACGTTCGCCGTCACCGTCGGCAGCCTTGACCAAGCGACTGTCACCGGCGGACTGATCGAGACGTTCGACTTCCCCCAGGCGGGTACGTACCCCGTGGTCGAGGTCATCTCCGGCGAGACCGCGACCATCACCGTCAAGTAGGCCGCACTTCACCTCTCACCCAGGGTAGGCATCGGCCGCTAGGTAGGTGGTGCCACGAAGCGTGTGCGAGAGTCACCTCGTGACTCGAGGACCAGCGGGTAAGACCGCAACCATCGCACTCTGTGTCGCTCTGGCGTCCTCGTTGGTAGGGACGGCCGGCGCGGCCGCAGTCGGCCCCACCCAAGACCTCGAGTCGAATGGCGCGCGATCCGGTGGACCTTCGGCCACTGACCTGGCGGCCTTGGAAGAGAGTCTGGATGCGCCCGCAACGGTTCCGGCGCGGAGTTTTCGGTCGACCCGTGGCGACGTTCGGGGGCTGAATTGGCGGGGCTGCCCCACCGACTCGGCACCAACGCTGCTATGCGCGACGCTCAAAGTCCCGTTCGACTACGACCACCCCAAGCGAGGCAAGTTTCGGCTAGCCGTGAGCAAACTCCCGGCGACTGGCGTCGCTCGGCGTTCGCTGATTTTCAATCCCGGTGGCCCGGGCGGCGCGGGAGCTGCTGCTGTGGCTGGCGTCGGCTCGATCGTTCCAGCATCGATCCGAGCCAAATTCGACATCGTCAGTTGGGATCCGCGCGGTATCGGAGCGACCCGGCCCGTGCTGCGCAGTTGCGCAACGCCATACTCCGTTCGGCCGATCAGTGGACCGGTCGTTTGGTCGGTGGTCCGTAACAAGTCCGCCGCGAACTTGGCTAAGGCAAACCGACTGTGCCAGCAGCGCAACGCGCGCTTCATCAACTACATGGGCACCAATAATGCCGCGCGAGACCTGGACCGTTTGCGAGCCAAGGTTGGGGACTCGAAGCTGACCTATTGGGGGATGAGCTACGGAACCCGGATTGGCGTGGTCTACGCCATGCTCTACCCAAACAGAGTCCGAGCCATGGTGCAGGACGGAAACATTGATCCGAAGGGAAGCTACGCAGGCTTGACTCAAGGTGGGGTCGCGGCGGATCAGGCACTTGGCTTCGTTAGAAAGTTGAGCCCAGCAAGCTACGCCTCCTTGCTGGCCACCCGAGATGGCCTTGCCGCTGCACCCATCGACTTGGGCGGGGGAGAGACCTTCACTCGTTGGTCGTACCTGGACTTCATGATGGGGGTTGTGGGGGCGCAGGCCCAGTGGCCGACGATCGATGCGCTCCCATCGATCGTCAATCAGGCTCGAGTTGCTGGTGCTGGTGGTGATCAGGCCCGGGGCATCCTTAGAACCGTGCTGGCAGCGACCAAGTCGAATACCAACGCCGGAGGCGCCTTTTCCGTGGTCAACTGTCTGGACTACAAGGATCGAATGTCTGCCGCGAGGCAGCGACGGGTCGTCAAACGCAACGCAATTGCTGGGCCCGTTTTCGGGGGCTCGCTAACAACCGACTACGCGATCGGTTGTAGCGGACTGAAGGTCAAACCGGACCCAATCCCGCGCACTCGTTCCAAAACGAACCGGGCACGAATCGCAGGCCTCAAGATAGTCATCGCGAACGCGACCAAGGATGCGGCTACGCCGATGCGGTGGGCCAAATCCATGGCGAACGCCTTCCCGAGGGCCGCCTTCATCAAGTACCGCGGCGGCCAGCATGTGATCTGGAACAACACGCCCTCGGTCTGCGTGGCCCGGCACATCGATCCCTACGTTCGCAACGTGAAGCATCCACGATCCAAGACGTGCGACTTCGCCAACCATTGAGTCCGTGACCTTACGAGTCATGGTCGCGAGCAAGACTCTGGACGAGCCGAGCGGAGGTGCGCAGGGACGTGCCGCAGCGTCGACACCTGCCCCTCAGGTCAAGAGGGCGAACGTTGTCATCCCGGTGGATTCGTCAAACCGGTGCCGCTGACCGGCGGATTGCCAGGATCTGCTGCTCGGCCTGCGCCGTGCGCTTCCTCTCGCGTTCGGTGATGACCGACGGACAGCGGCTCGAGACTGTGCCCAAAGCTGGCGAAGCCGTAACGCAGGCGCCCATTGTGGTGGCGCCTTATTCGGTCGATCGCGGTCGTGCCCGCGTCGGACTCGGCAGCATCCAGATCCGCAAACCACCTTGTGCGATTGGCGACGATCATCAGCAGGCCTAGCAGGACACCCTCAACCGCCAGGATGATCCAGAGTGACACGAACGAGACGAGCGCGCTGATCGCGAGCGTGCCGATGAAACCGACGAGGGAGATGCAGCCCGCGTAGATCGCCAGGATCGCTGGTTCCCGTGTGTCCGGCGACCCGACTTGCATGCAGGCCTGGAGCAAGGCGGCCGAGAGGTTCACGGCGAGCCCGAAGGGGATGAGAACAACCATGATCAGCGCGAGTTGGACGGCTCCGCCGGGAAGTTCACCAGCGACCGCAACGAGGATCAGCGCCAGGACCAAGATCAGCGATGTCCGCTGCACGATCTTCGAGTAAGTGGCTCGCTTCTCGCTGATCGTCAGGACGGGCCCGACGAGCAGCGCGCCGATCTGGAACGACACGAGCAGCATCGAGAACGTCAACGGATTGTCGAGAACGAGTTTGGCGACGTGTTGGAAGATTCGGGTAAGGGGCCAAGCGAGCAGTTGAAAGATCACAGTGAAGAGCACGACCCTGCGAAGCAGAGAAGTACCGGAGATGAGCCCGATAGTTGCCCGTAGACCCATCTCTGAGTCGTGATCGATCGGCTTCTTGG